>NZ_JCACHU010000148.1:0-22347 GCF_059504005.1 Belnapia sp.
CAACGCATACATCCATTACGCGCTTCCAAAACCTGATGCGACTTTAAAAGAACAAAACTCCCTCGCGGCCGTCCTCAGGCTTGCGCCCAAAGGCTCGACCGGCGACACACCCTGCCGGGTTGGGAGAGCCGCCTCATCAGCGGGGCGCTTAACTTAGTGACTAGCGCCACCGCAGTCAAGGCCCGCTCTTCAGCGGCCCGGCGATCGGCGTTGCCGTCGTCGTCGGGAGGCGGCTTCTAGGCCCATGGCCCGACCCTGTCAAAGCCCTTTTTTCGAAAAATCCAACAGGCCTCAGCTCATCACGCAAGCGCACACGTCAACCCGTTGACTTTACTTATTTTTCCTCCAAAGGGTTTCGCCATATTTCAGCCCTGGGAGGGGTTTCATGTTGCACTGCATCGCGCGTCCGACGCGTTGGCTGCCTAGTCTTGTCATCCTGCTCGCCAGCCCGGCGGCGGCTCCGGCCCAGCCCGACCCACCGAAGCCTTCCCCCACGGCACAGACCGAAGCCGTCCGCGTCCTCGTCGCCCGCCCTGGCGATACCCTCGCCCAGCTTCTGGCCGGCGCCGGCGTCGAGCCGGACGAGGCGCGTCCGGCGATCAGCGCCCTCGCCCCGATCTTCCCGCCGCGCCGATTGCAGCCCGGCCACGAGGTCACCCTCCGCCAGGACCCGAGCCGCGACGACGCCCTGACTGCCCTCATCCTCGAGCCGGCGCCGGGCCGCACCGTCACTGTTTCCCGCACCCCCTCCGGCTGGCAGGCCGTCGAGGAGGAAGCAGCCCGCCACCGCCACCTGGTCTATGCCCAGGGCGAAGTGACCGGCGCGCCGCGGCACGACCTCGAGGCCGCCGGCCTGCCCCCGGCGCTCAGCGTCAACCTCGTGCGCATGCTCGGCCACGCTGTCGACTTCCAGCGCGAGCTGCAGCCGGGCGACGGCTTCACCGTGCTGTTCGAGCGCTTCCGCGATGCCGAGGGCGGCCTGCTGCGCGACGGCGACGTGCTGCATGCCGAGTTCCGCCTGTCGAGGCGCCGCCTCTCCCTCTGGCGGCACGAGACGGCGAACGGCCCCGAATGGTTCGACGAGACCGGCCGCAGCCTGCGCCGCAACTTCCTCCGCACGCCGCTCGACGGCGCACGCATCTCCTCCGAATTCGGCCAGCGGCGGCACCCGGTGCTTGGCTTCACGCGCATGCACCAGGGCATCGACTTCGCCGCGCCGCACGGCACGCCGGTGCTCGCCGCGGCGGAGGGCGTCGTCGAGCGCCTCGGCTTCGCCAGCGGCTATGGCAGGCTGATCGAGCTGCGCCATCCGGACGGGTCGATGACGCGCTACGCCCATCTCTCCGCCTTCGCGCAAGGGCTGAAGCAGGGCAACCGCGTCGGCCAGGCTGAGGTGATCGGCCGCGTCGGCTCGAGCGGCCTCGCCACCGGCCCGCATCTCCACTACGAGATCGTCGAGAACGGCCGCTCGGTCGACCCCGCCATCGCGCGGCCGGCGGCCACCGTCCTGCTCGCCGGCGATGAACTCGCCGCCTTCCAGCGCACCCGCCAGGCGATCCTCGCGCAGATCGCGCATCTCGAGCCCATGCAGGAGGTCGCCTGGGCCGAGTAGCGGCCTACATCGGCATGCTGTGCTCCATCGGCATCATGTTGTGGTTGAGGTGGTTCATAATCCAGATGGAGCCGCCGACCACCAGGAAGACGATGAAGACGCCGAAGGCCAGCGCCATGACGTTGTTGGTGTTGTCCGGCGCCGTGGTGATGTGCAGGAAGAAGACGAGGTGGATGCCGATCTGCGCGATCGCCAGCACCACCAGCGCCACCGGCAGGCCCGGCCCGTAGATGAAGCTCGTCCCCGCCAGGGTGAAGGAGGCGACGGTGAGCAGCGCCGCCAACCCCAGGCCGATGAGGTAGCTGGTGATCCCCTTGGCGACATCGCTGTCGCCCGGGGCGCTGTCGCCCTCGTCGGAGGGGGCGTGCTCGCGCGGCATGTCGGTCATGCGCCGGATCCGATCAGGTAGACGATGGTGAAGAGCGCGACCCAGACGATGTCGAGGGCGTGCCAGAACAGGTTGAAGCAGAGCAGCCGCCGGACGACATGCGGCCGCCACCCCTTCACCCAGACCTGCGCCATCATCGTCCCCAGCCAGAGCAGCCCGGCGAAGACATGCAGCCCGTGGCAGCCGACCAGGGCGAAGAAGGCGGAGAGGAAGGCGCTGCGGTCGGGCCCCGCGCCCTGCTCGATCATCCCGGCGAACTCCTGCAGCTCCAGCAGCAGGAAGGCTGCGCCGAGCAGGCCGGTGGCCAGCAGCCCAAGCTCCGTCCAGAGCTTGTTCCGCGCATCCGCGGCGACGTTGGACAGGCCGCAGGTGAAGCTCGAGAGCAGCAGGCAGCCCGTCTGGATGGCGACGCGGTCGAGCTCGAACAGGGCCCGCCCGCTCGGCCCGCCGGCGGTGTTCGGCGCCAGCACCGCATAGGCGGCGAAGAAGGCCGAGAACATGATGATGTCGCTGAGCAGGAAGATCCAGAAGCCATAGCCGACGATGACCCGCGGGGAGGCCGGCCCGCCCTCGCCATGCCCGGTCGCCTCGTCATGCTGCCCGCCGCCGCCATGGCCGCCCCCGGCGCCGTCGTTCCGGCGGCCGCCGAGCTTGTAGGGGTCGCGGTTGCGCGGCGGGGTGAGGGTGTCGGCTGCGCTCATGCCGGCTCCCTCACCTCGGCGAGCTTCTTCTGCAGCCAGGCATGGCGCGCGGCGCGGCGCTCCCGGTCGAGGCGCGCCACCTCCTCGGCGGGGATCTCGTACTCATGCTTGTCCCGCCAGGCAAAGACCACGAAGGTGGCGAAGGCGGCTACCAGCCCGGCGAGTACCATCCACCAGATCTCCCAGATCAGGGCGAAGCCGGTGATGGTCGAGAAGAAGGCGCAGATGAAGCCGGTCGGCGAGTTGCGCGGCATGCAGACGGGCCCGTAATCCGGCTCCTGCGCCAAATCCTGGCTCTCGATCGACTTCTGCTTGATGGTCCAGTAGGGCTCCTCATCCTGCACATTCGGCATAGTGGCGAAGTTGAAGGCCGGTGGCGGCGAGGCTGTGGACCATTCCAGCGAACGCCCGTCCCACGGGTCGCCGGTCTCGTCCCGCAGCGCATGCCGGTTGCGGATGCTGACGATGAGCTGGATCACCTGGCAGGCCACGCCGATAAAGATGACGACCGTGCCGGCCCCGGCGAGCAGCACCCAGGGCCGCCACTCCGGCACGTCGTAATGCTGCATCCGCCGCGTCATGCCGAGCAGGCCGGCCATGTAGAGCGGCAGAAAGGTCGCCCAGAGCCCGGCGAAGGAGAACCAGAAGGCCCGCTGGCCCCATGTCTCGTCCAGCCTGAAGCCGAAGGCCTTGGGAAACCAGAAGGTCAGCCCGGCGAAGGCGCCGAAGATGGTCGATCCGATGATGACGTTGTGGAAGTGGGCCACGAGGAAGAGGCTGTTGTGCAGCTGCCAGTCCGCCGGCGGCACCGCCAGCAGCACGCCCGTCATCCCGCCGATGACGAAGGCGACGAGGAAGCCGACGGCCCAGAGCATCGGCGTCGTGTAGCGGATGCTCCCGCCATACATGGTGAAGATGTAGTTGAACACCTTCACCCCCGTCGCCACCGAGATCAGGGCGGTGGAGATGCCGAAGGCCGTGTTCACCCCTGGCCCCGCCCCCATGGTGAAGAAGTGGTGCAGCCAGGTCATGAAGCCGTTGAGGCAGATCCACAGCGTCGCCAGCACCATGGAGCGGTAGCCGAAGAGCGGCTTGCCCGAAAAGCAGGAGATCACCTCCGAGAAGATGCCGAGCGCCGGCAGCAGCAGGATATAGACCTCCGGGTGGCCCCAGGCCCAGATGAGGTTCTCGAACATCATCATGTTGCCGCCGGCTTCGTTGGTGAAGAAGTGGAAGCCGAGATAGCGGTCGAGGGTCAGCATCGCGAGCGTCGCGGTGAGGATCGGGAAGGCGGCGACGATCAGCAGGTTGGAGGTTAGCGCCGTCCAGCAGAACATCGGCATGCGGAAATAGCCCATGCCGGGGGCGCGCATTTTCAATATGGTGGTGACGAGGTTTATGCCCGACATCAGCGTGCCGATGCCGGATATCTGCAGGGCCCAGACATAGTAGTCCGGCCCCACGCCGGGCGAGTAGGCCGTCTCCGACAGCGGCGGGTAGGGCAGCCAGCCGGTGCGGGCGAACTCGCCGACGACGAGCGAGATGTTCACCAGCAGTGCGCCCGAGGCGGTCAGCCAGAAGCTCACCGAGTTCAGCGTCGGGAAGGCGACGTCGCGGATGCCGAGCTGGAGCGGCACGACGAAATTCATCAGCCCGATGACGAAGGGCATCGCGCCGAAGAAGATCATGATCACGCCATGGGCGGAGAAGACCTGGTTGTAGTGCTCCGGCGGCAGGTAGCCCCCGGCCTGGAAGGCCAGCGCCTGCTGCGAGCGCATCATGATGGCGTCGACGAAGCCGCGCAGCAGCATGACGATGCCGAGCAGCGTGTACATCACGCCGATCCGCTTGTGGTCGACGCTGGTGATCCATTCCCGCCAGAGATAGGGCAGGTAACCCTTCACGACGATCCAGCCGATGACGCCGAGCAGGATCAGGCCGACGACGCCGCCGGCGACGAGCGGGATGGGCTGGTCCCAGGGGATCGCATCCCAGGTGAGCTTGCCGAGCATCTATCTCTCCGCCTTCTCATGGATCTCCGGCCCGCCGCGGCCGCGCCTCGGGCCGGCGGCGGGGGGGATGCGCTGGGTGGTCACCGCGGCGAAGAGGCCGGGATCGACGTCGCGATAGGTGAAGGGCCGGTTGGGGATGCTCTGCTTCATCAGCTCGTCATAGGCGGCGCGGTCGAGCACCTGGTCGCCGCCGCGCACGCCCTCGACCCAGCGGGTGAACTCCGCCTCGGGCACGGCGCGCGTGGTGAAACGCATGTCGGAGAAGCCGTCGCCGCTGAAATGCCCGGAGCGGCCGTAGAACTCGCCGGGATGGTCGGCCTGCAGGTTGAGCTGCGTGACCATGCCATTCATCACATAGATCATCCCGCCGAGCTGCGGGATGAAGAAGGTGTTCAGCACGCTCGCCGAGGTCATGTCGAAATGCACCGGCGCCCCGGCCGGCACCACCAGCTCGTTCACGCTGGCGATGCGCTGCTCGGGGTAGATGAACAGCCATTTCCAGTCGAGGGCGACGACCTGCACCTCCGTCGTCGGCCGGTCGGAGACGAGGCGCTTGTAGGGATCGAGGTTGTAGGTGCCGGTCCAGATGAGCCCGCTGAGGAAGATGACGGTCAGCAGCGGGATCGCCCACATGACGATCTCGACACGGCCGGAATAGACGAAGTCGGGCCGCCGCTTCGCCCGCGGATTGGTCTCGCGGAACCACCAGGCGAAGCCGACCGCGGCGATGATCGTCGGGATGACGATCGCCAGCATCACCGCGAGCGAGTTGAAGATGAGGAGGCGTTGCTGCTCCGCTACCGGCCCACGCGGATCGAGCGGGCCGCCGGTGCAGGCGGCCAGCGGCGCCGCCAGCAGCAGGATGCTGGCGAGGCGCCGGTGCGGGCCAGAACTCATGTATCGCCCTCAGGTCAGCGGTAGCGTCGCAGCAACGCGGCGCTACCGGGCCGGGTGCGATGGCAGTGTCGCGAGCCTGGGGAGAAAGGCGATGCGGGAGGGCGCTGCCCTCCCGCCGGTCGTTACGCCGCGGCGGCGAGCGGCGCCTGGGCGATCACCAGCCCATCCGTGCCGGCGGTGACGTTGAGCGTCTCGCCGTCATGGATGCGGCCCTCCAGCAGCAGGTTGGCCAGCTGGTCCTGCAGGTTGCGCTGGATCACCCGCTTCAGCGGCCGGGCGCCATAGGCGGGGTCGTAGCCGGCCTCGGCCAGCCACTCGCGCGCCTTGTCGTCCAGGGCAAGCGCGATCTTGCGGTCCTCCAGCAGGCGCCGGAGACCCGCGAGCTGGATGTCGACGATCGAGGCCATGTCGCCGCGCGCGAGGCGGCGGAACAGCACGATCTCGTCCAGCCGGTTCAGGAATTCCGGCCGGAACCGGTCCCGCACCGCCCGCATCACCGCCGGGCGCGCCGCCTCGATATCCGCCGTCTCCGGCAGCTCGGCGATGGCCTGGCTGCCGAGATTGCTGGTCAGCACGATAATGGTGTTGCGGAAGTCGACCGTCCGCCCCTGGCCATCCGTCAACCGCCCGTCGTCGAGCACCTGGAGCAGGATGTTGAAGACATCCTCATGCGCCTTCTCGACCTCGTCGAAGAGGATGACCTGGTAGGGGCGCCGCCGGATCGCCTCGGTCAGCGCGCCGCCCTCGTCATAGCCGACATAGCCCGGAGGGGCGCCGACCAGGCGGGAGACGGCGTGCTTCTCCATGTACTCGGACATGTCGATGCGCGTCATCGCTCGCTCGTCGTCGAAGAGGAAGGCGGCGAGGGACTTCACCAGCTCCGTCTTGCCGACGCCCGTGGGGCCGAGGAAGAGGAAGCTGCCGATCGGCCGGTTCGGGTCCTGCAACCCGGCGCGGGCGCGGCGGACGGCCTTGCTGACCGCCTCCAGCGCCTCCGGCTGGCCGACCACGCGCTCGCGCAGCTTGTCCTCCATCTTGAGGAGCTTGGCGCGCTCGCCCTCCAGCATCTTCTCGACCGGGATGCCGGTCCAGCGGCTGACGACGCCGGCGATGCCCTCCTCGGTGACGGCCTCGTTCACCAGCCGCGCATCGCCATCGCCGGTCGCGGCGAGCTGCTTCTCGAGCGTCGGGATGGTGCCGTAGAGCAGCTCGGACGCCTTGGCGAGGTCGCCGCGACGCTGGGCCAGCTCGACCTCGGTGCGGGCGCGGTCCAGCTCCTCCTTGAGCTTCTGGCTCTCGACGACCTTGCCCTTCTCCGCCTCCCAGCGCTGCGTCATCTCGCGCGAGCGCTCCTCGAGGTCGGCCAGCTCCTTCTCGAGCTTGACCAACCGGTCGCGGGAGGCGGCGTCCTCCTCCTTCCGCAGCGCCTCCCGCTCGATCTTAAGGCGCATCAGGTCGCGGTCGATCGCGTCCAGCTCCTCCGGCTTGCTGTCGACCTGCATGCGGAGGCGGCTGGCCGCCTCGTCCACCAGGTCGATCGCCTTGTCGGGCAGGAAGCGGTCGGTGATGTAGCGGTTGGAGAGGGTCGCAGCCGCGACCAGCGCGCCGTCCGTGATGCGGACGCCGTGATGCAGCTCGTACTTCTCCTTGATGCCGCGCAGGATGCTGACCGTGTCCTCGACGCTCGGCTCGCCGACGAAGACGGGCTGGAAGCGGCGGGCGAGCGCCGCGTCCTTCTCGACATGCTTGCGGTACTCATCCAGCGTCGTCGCGCCGATGCAGTGCAGCTCGCCGCGGGCGAGAGCCGGCTTCAGCAGGTTGGAGGCGTCCATCGCGCCATCCGCCTTGCCGGCGCCGACGAGGGTGTGCATCTCGTCGATGAAGAGGATGATCTCGCCGGCGGCCTGCTCGACTTCCGAGAGCACGCCCTTCAGGCGCTCCTCGAACTCACCACGATACTTGGCGCCGGCCACCATGGCGCCGAGGTCGAGCGCCATGACGCGCTTCGACTTCAGCGCCTCGGGCACGTCGCCCTTGACGATACGGAGCGCGAGGCCCTCGACGATGGCGGTCTTGCCGACGCCGGGCTCGCCGATCAGCACCGGGTTGTTCTTGGTGCGGCGGGCGAGCACCTGGATGGCGCGGCGGATCTCCTCGTCGCGGCCGATGACCGGGTCGAGCTTGCCCTCGCGGGCGGCCTCGGTGATGTCGCGGGCGTATTTCTTCAGCGCGTCGAAGCTCTGCTCGGCATTCTGGCTGTCGACCTTGCGGCCGCGGCGGAGGTCGGTGACCGCGGCCTCGAGCCGCTGGGCATCGGCCCCGGCCCCCTTGAGGATGCGGCCGGCCGCGCCGTCGCTGGCGGCGAGCGCCACGAGCAGGCGGTCCTGGGCGACATACTCGTCGCCGGCGCGCTGCGCCTGCTGCTGGGCGGCGTCGAGCACGCGGACGATGTCGGGGGTGAATTGCGGCTGGCCGGCGCCGCCGCCTGTGACCTTCGGCTGGCGGCTGACCTCGAGGTCGACGGCCTGCCTGGCGCGGGCGGCATCGCCCCCGGCGGCGCGGATCAGGCCGGCGGCCGCGCCCTGCTCATCGTCGAGCAGCGCCTTGAGCAGGTGCTCCGGCGTGACGCGCTGGTGGTATTCGCGGATGGCTATGGTCTGGGCGGCCTGGAGGAAGCCGCGGGACCTCTCGGTGAATTTCTCTATGTCCATCAGTCTTGTCCCTCATCGAGGCGACGGGAGCCACCGCCCCTGAAGAGGCGACGGCGGCACCCAGTTCGCCATAGGATGTGGTAATTCGCCTTGCGCGTGGTCAAGGGGCGGGAGAATCTATTCCGATGCGGGTCGAACATATCTACCGCTACCCGGTGAAGGGCCTCACCGCCGAGGCGCTGGAGGAGGTCACCCTCCGCGAGGGCGAGTGCCTGCCGCATGACCGGCGCTTCGCGCTGGCCCAGGGGGATGCGCCCTTCGACCCAGCGGCGCCGACCTGGCTGCAGAAGCGGCATTTCGGCTGCCTGATGGCGAATGCGCGGCTGGCGCTGCTGCACACGGCCTTCGACCCGCGGAGCGGGCAGCTGCTGATCCGCCCGCCGGAGGGGGCACCCTTCCTCGGCGACACGCGGAGCGAGGCGGGGCGGCGGGAGATCGCGGCCTGGCTCGCCGCCTTCATGGGCGAGGAGGCACGGGGGGTGCCGCGCTTCGTCGAGGCGCCGGGGCACAACTTCACCGATGTGGCAGCGAAGTGCATCTCCATCATCGGCCTCGCCAGCCTGCATGCGCTGGAGGAGGCGGGCGGGATGCGGCTCGACCCGTTGCGGTTCCGGGCGAATGTCTATGTCTCGGGCGGGCAGCCCTGGGGGGATTTCGGCCTGCTGGGGCAGGAGATCCAGCTCGGCGGGGCGCGGCTGCGCGTGTTCAAGCGGATCGTCCGCTGCCCGGCGACGGAGGTGAACCCGGAGACGGCGGAGCGGGATGCGAGGCCAGCCAAGGTGCTGCGGGAGCGGTTCGGCCATGCCGATCTCGGGGTCTATGCCGAGGTGATCGAGGGCGGGCGGCTGGCGGTGGGCGATGCGCTGGAGCCGATGCAGGGGGACATGCTGCATTAGGCTTGAACGGGTTCAAGGATTGAAGCCGGCCGGAACCGGGACATTGAGCTGTCTGGACTTATCCGGAAAATTGAGAGTTTGAGGGGTTGATGGGGCCTGCCGGGCCGCTCCGGACGCGGCTCGGTCCTTGGCTTTTATTCCTATAAACCCGACCCTATCCCGGTGCAAGCGCAGGAGGCCGGGGGTCAGCCCCGGCGCGCTGCCTCGATTGCGGCGACGTCGATCTTCCGCATGGTCATCATGGCCTCGAAGGCGCGCCTTGCCTCCTCGCCGCCGGCGGCGAGCGCCTCCGTCAGGACGCGTGGGGTGATCTGCCAGGAGATGCCCCAGCGGTCCTTGCACCAGCCGCACGCGCTCTCCTGCCCGCCATAGCGCAGGATGGCATTCCAGTAGCGGTCGGTCTCCTCCTGGTCGTCCGTGGCGATCTGGAAGGAGAAGGCCCCGTTATGGCTGAAGGCGGGGCCCCCGTTCAGGCCGAGGCAAGGGATGCCGGCGACGGTGAACTCGACCGTCAGCACATCGCCCTTGCGGCCGGCCGGGTAGTCGCTCGGGGCGCGATGCACGGCGCCGACCGAGCTGTCGGGAAAGGTCGCGGCGTAGAAGCGGGCGGCCACCTCGGCGTCCTTGTCGAACCACAGGCAGACCAGGTTTTTCGGCATGGCGTTTCCTCCCCAAGATTCGTTCAGTGCGGAAGGGCGATCTCCATCAGGTCGCGGCCGACGACCAGTTCGCCCGCATAGGATTTGCGGACGCTCTCCGACCACTGCGCACCGCAAGGGCAGGCCGTGGCTGGCAGGCCAGAGCGGCCTCCGTTCGCATTGGCTCACGGAACCCGCTCTAGCTCTTTGTTCGGGCGAGCGAATTTCCCCGGTCAGGTTAATCCACCTGACCGGAGTTTGCCCTACCGCGCCACCGGCGGCAGGTAGATCTCCCCGCCATTGCCGCGGAAGCGCTCCGACATCTCCTCCATGCCCTGCTGCGCCGCCTCGCGGACCTCCTGGCTGATCTTCATCGAGCAGAATTTCGGGCCGCACATGGAGCAGAAATGGGCGAGCTTCGCCCCTTCGGCCGGCAGGGTCTGGTCGTGGAACTTCTCCGCCGTCTCCGGGTCGAGGCCGAGGTTGAACTGGTCGCGCCAGCGGAATTCGAAGCGGGCGCGGCTGAGGGCATCGTCGCGGAGCTTGGCCGCCGGGTGGCCCTTGGCCAGGTCGGCGGCATGGGCGGCGATCTTGTAGGTGATGACGCCGGTCTTCACGTCGTCCCGGTCGGGCAGGCCGAGATGCTCCTTCGGCGTCACGTAGCAGAGCATGGCGCAGCCGAACCAGCCGATCATCGCCGCGCCGATGCCGCTGGTGATGTGGTCGTAGCCGGGGGCGATGTCCGTCGTGAGGGGCCCGAGCGTGTAGAAGGGCGCCTCGCCGCAGACCTCGAGCTGCTTCTCCATGTTCACCTTGATCTTGTGCATGGGCACATGGCCGGGGCCCTCGATCATCACTTGCACGTCGCGGGCCCAGGCGATCTTGGTCAGCTCGCCCAGCGTCTCGAGCTCGGCGAATTGCGCGGCGTCGTTGGCATCGGCGATGGAGCCGGGGCGGAGGCCGTCGCCGAGCGAGAAGCTGACGTCATAGGCCCGCATGATCTCGCAGATCTCGGCGAAATGCGTGTAGAGGAAATTCTCCTGGTGATGCGCCAGGCACCACTTCGCCATGATCGAGCCGCCGCGGGAGACGATGCCGGTCACGCGCTTCGCCGTCAGCGGGATGTAGGCCAGCCGCACGCCGGCATGGATGGTGAAGTAGTCGACGCCCTGCTCCGCCTGCTCGATCAGCGTGTCGCGGAAGATCTCCCAGGTCAGGTCCTCCGCCTTGCCGCCGACCTTCTCCAGCGCCTGGTAGATCGGAACAGTGCCGATGGGGACGGGAGAGTTGCGGATGATCCATTCGCGGGTCGTGTGGATGTTGCGGCCGGTCGAGAGGTCCATCACCGTGTCGCCGCCCCAGCGGATGGCCCAGACGAGCTTGTCCACCTCCTGCGCGACGGAGGAGGCGACGGCGCTGTTGCCGATATTGGCGTTGATCTTCACCAGGAAATTCCGGCCGATCGCCATCGGCTCCGATTCCGGGTGGTTGATGTTGGCGGGGATGATGGCGCGGCCACGGGCGACCTCGTCGCGGACGAACTCGGCGGTGACGTAGTCGGGGATCTCAGCGCCGAAGCTCTCGCCGTCGCGCTCGGCGGCCTCGCGCAGGCGGGCGCGGCCCAGATTCTCGCGGATGGCGACATACTCCATCTCCGGCGTGACGATGCCGGCTCGGGCATAGGCGAGCTGGGTGGGCGCGGCGCCGGGACGGGCGCGGAGCGGCCGGCGCTGGCCGCGGTCGAAGACGGGGACGCGGCGGGCCTCGCCGGGCTTCAGCCCGTCATCCTCGGGCTTGGGGTCGCGGCCCTCATAGGCCTCGACATCGCCGCGGGCTTCGATCCAGCCGGCGCGCAGCGCAGGCAGGCCGCGGCGGATATCGGTCGGGTGGAGCGGGTCGGTATAGGGGCCGGAGGTGTCGTAGACGCGGAGCGGCGGCTCCTTGGCCGAAGGGTCGAGCGCGATCTCGCGCATCGCCACCCGGATGTCGGGATGGTGGGTGCCGGCGATGTGGATCTTGCGCGAGGCCGGCAACGGGCCGGTGGTGACCTCGAGGGTCTCGGGTGGGAAGATATCGGGCATTCTTGGACCTCCTGGGAGCGTGATCGCCGAAGGTCGGAACGACCGGAGGCGTGAATCACGCGACAAACCAATGGAGATCCGGGTGGTGTGACGCGCGGGGGCGGACATGCCCCGAAGGGACGCTGCCCGCTTGTTCCGTTCCCTACGCCGGCATGACCCGGATCAGGTTCGAAGGGTCATGGCGGGCCCGCCATATCTCAGCCCCAGCCTGGAGCCCCCCTTGGAACATCCGGCAGCCTGGGGCCGGCGCCCCGGGCTGTCAACGCGCAGGCGTCGCGCGTGTCAGAGCTGCTCGCGCTCGCGCATCCCAGGCTGGGCCTGGGGCTGCTGCTCGTCCTCGTCCTGGCCGTTCTCCATGGACTGGCCGTTCTGGGGCTGGTTGCCGTAAGGCTGGCCGTTCTGGCCGTGGCCGTTGAACTCGGGCTGCTGGTCGCCCTGGTTCTCGCCGCCCTCGCCGCCATCCGGGCCGTTCTGGTAGCGGCGGGGCTGCTGCTGACCACCCTGCTGCTGCTGGACCTGGTTCATCGCATTGATGATGCGGAAGTAGTGCTCGGCGTGCTGGAAGTAGCTCTCGGCCATCACCCGGTCGCCCGAGCCGGTCGCGTCGCGGCCGAGCTGAAGGTACTTCTCGAAGAGCTGCTGCGCGGTCCCGCGCAGGCGCATGTCCGGGCCGTTGGAGTCGAAGACGTGGTTCCGGCTCATCGGCTGGTGGGAAGCCGGGCGATATTGCCCGCCGCCGCCACCCCCGCCGCCGCCTCCGCCGCCTCCACCATGCCGGTGGCTGCGGCCGCGAATCCGTTTCATGTTCATCGGTATTGCGTCTGCCGTCTCGCAGCTTGGCCGCCCCGTCCTTGCCCGGCTGTCGGGTCGGATCGGCTGTGGCGGTCGATGTGGTTCAAAGCGCCGCGGACGCCATGCTTGCCAGGGCTGCCCAACGGATTGGGGCCCACGCAGCGTGGGACATGCCCGCCTGCCCGCGAAGGCCTGGGTTCAAGCTAGTCGCTGCCGGGCCCGGCGCCAAACTGTTTTTTTGCGGCACTGCGCAAGAAAGGGTCATTCCGGGGCAAGGACCAGGGCGCGGTCGATGCCGCCGAGGTCGGGGCGGCAGGCGATGGGGGTGAGGCCAGCGGCGCGGGCCAGGGCCTCGACGGCGGGGCGCTGGCCCTGGCCGAGCTCGAGGATGGCGCGGCCGCCGGGGGCGAGAAGCGTGGGGAGGATCGCGGTCAGGTGGCGGTAGGCGGCGAGGCCGTCGGCGCCACCATCGAGGGCGGAGGCGGGCTCGTGCCGGGCGACGTCGGGCATCAGGCCGGGGATGGCCGCGCTCTCGATATAGGGCGGGTTGGAGAGGACCACGTCGAAGCGGGCTGCGAGCGGGGCGGCCCAGTCGGCGGCGAGGAAGCGGGCGCGGGGGGCGAGGCCGAGGCGGCGGGCATTCTCCCGGGCAAGCGCGGCGGCCTTCGGAATGCGGTCCAGGCCGAGGCCGGTGGCGGCCGGGTACTCTGAGAGGGTCGCCAGCAGCAGGCAGCCGGTGCCGGTGCCGAGATCGAGCAGGCGGTGGGGCGCGGCGCGGTCGGGGAAGGCTTCGAGCGCGGCCTCGACCAGGGTCTCGGTATCGGGGCGGGGGATGAGGGTCGCAGGCGAGACGCGGAAGGGGAGCGACCAGAATTCGGCCTCGCCCAGGAGATGGGCAATCGGCGCATAGTCCAGGCGCCGCCGGAGCAGGTCGGCAAAGCGGGCGGCCGCTTCGGGCGGGACGGGGGCGCGGGGGTCGCGCAGCAGGTCCTCCTCGCGGCAGGCTAGGCTGTGGGCGAGCAGCAGCCGGGCTTCCTGGCGAGGCGCCTCGATAGCTGCGGCGCGGAGGGCCTGGCCGGCGCGGCAGAGAAAGAAGCCGACCGTCCCCGCCGGATCGGCGCAGGCGCTCACTCGCCCTCGGCCGCGAGCCGGGCCGCCTCGTCCTCCTGGGTCAGGGCGTCGATGATCTCATCGAACTCGCCGAGCATCACCTTGTCGATCTTGTGCAAGGTCAGGCCGATGCGGTGGTCCGTCACGCGCCCTTGGGGGAAGTTGTAGGTGCGGATGCGCTCGCTGCGGTCGCCGGTGCCGACCTGGCTCTTGCGGTCGGCGGCGCGGCCCTCGCTGAGGCGGGCGCGCTGGGCCTCGTAGATGCGGGCGCGGAGCACCTTCATCGCCTTGGCGCGGTTCTTGTGCTGACTGCGCTCCTCCTGCATCGCCACCACCGTTCCCGTGGGGATGTGGGTGATGCGGACGGCGCTGTCGGTCTTGTTGACGTGCTGGCCGCCGGCGCCGCTCGCCCGGTAGGTGTCGATGCGGAGGTCGCCCTCGTTGATCTGCACGTCCACCTCCTCGGCCTCCGGCATGATGGCGACGGTGACGGTGGAGGTGTGGATGCGGCCCTGCGTCTCCGTCGCCGGGACGCGCTGGACGCGGTGGACGCCGCTCTCGTACTTGAAGCGGGCGAAGACGCCGGTGCCGGCGATCTCGGCCGTCGCGCCTTTCACCCCGCCCAGCTCGCCCTCGTCGTAGTCCAGCACCTCGAAGCGCCAGCGGCGGCCCTCGGCATAGCGCTGGTAGGCACGGAAGAGCTCGGCGGCGAAGAGGGCAGCCTCGTCGCCGCCGGCGGCGGGGCGGATCTCGAGGATGGCGCTGCGCTCGTCGGCGCTGTCCTTGGGCAGGAGCATGAGGCGGACCTCGCGCTCCAGGCGGGGTACGGCGTCCTTCTGGGCGAGGTACTCATCCTCGGCCAGCTCGCGCAGCTCCGGGTCGCCGAGCATGGCCTCGGCCTCGTCGCGGGCGCGGATGGCGGCGCGGAGGGCCTCGACCTTCTCGACCAGGGGTTCGAGTTCGGAGAGCTCCTTGGAGAGGGCGCCGAACTGGCTGCCATCGGCGGTGGCGAGGAGGTGGCGGACCTCCTCGGCGCGGGTCAGGACGCGGTCGAGCTTGTCGGAAATGCTCATGCGAGGCGGCCGGGGATCTCCGCCAGCGGGACGGTCTCCTGCGTGCCGGCATCGAGGTCGCGGAGCTGGGCGGCGCCTTGCGCCAGCTCCTCCTCGCCGAGGATGACGGCGGCGCGGGCCGACTGGCGGTTGGCGCGTTCCATGCGGCGCTTGAGGTTGCCCTTGTAGGCGACCTCGGCGGGGATGCCGGCGCGGCGGAGGCTTTGCAGCAGGGCGAGGGCCGCGGCTTCGGCGGCGTCGCCGACCGGGATCACCGCGACGGGGCGGGGGGCGGCGGGGGTGAGGCCCATGCCCTCGATCAGCAGGGCCAGGCGGTCGACGCCGGCGGCCCAGCCGACGGAGGGGGTGGGAGGGCCGCCCATCTCCTCGACCAGGCCGTTGTAGCGGCCGCCGCCCATGACCGTGCCCTGGGCGCCGAGGCGCTCGGTGACGAATTCGAAGGCGGTGTGGCTGTAGTAGTCGAGGCCGCGGACGATCCGCGGGTTGATGCGGAAGGGCACGGCGAAGGCGGCGAGGTGGCGCTGCACGGCATCGAAGAAGGCGGCGGCCTCGGGCGTCAGGTGGTCGAAGATGGTGGGCGCGTCGGCGATGATGGCGCGGTCGCCGGCATCCTTGCTGTCGAGGATGCGCAAGGGGTTGCGCTCGAGCCGCATGCGGCTGTCGGCCGAGAGCCGGTCCTGGTGGGCGGTGAAGTAGGCGACGAGGGCGGCGCGATAGGCGTCGCGGCTCGCTGCATCGCCGAGGGTGTTGACCTCGAGCACCGTGCCCTCGGTGATGCCGAGCGCCTGCTGGATGTGCCAGCCGCAGGCGATCACCTCGGCATCGGCCAGCGGCTCGGCGGCGCCCAGCACCTCGATGCCGATCTGGGTAAACTGGCGGTAGCGGCCCCGCTGCGGCCGCTCGTAGCGGAACATCGGCCCGGCATAGAAGACCTTGCGGGGCAGGTTCGCCTGGGTCAGGCCGTTGCTGACCAGGGCGCGGCAGACGCCGGCGGTGTTCTCGGGGCGGAGGGTGATGCTCTCCCCGCCGCGGTCCTCGAAGCTGTACATCTCCTTCGAGACGACGTCCGAGGTGTCGCCGAGGCCGCGGGCGAAGACGCGGGTGTCCTCGAAGATGGGGGTCGCCCATTCCTCGAAGCCGTAGAGGGTGGCGATCCGGCGCGCGGTGTCGACGACGTGGTGGTGCCGGCGGTGTTCCTCGCCGATCAGGTCACGGGTGCCGCGGGCGGGTTGCAGGGGGGTCATGGGATGCCGGATAGCCCTCCGCCCCGCTCAGGGCAAGCGATCCGGGGCAAGCGACGCAACGGAACGGTGCCGGTTCTCGGGCGCTGTTGCGGGAGGTTCCCACGGCAAGGAGAAGATGCATGAAACGCTTGGTCTGGTCGGCGGCGCTGCTGCCCGTCCTGCTCATGGGCTGCGCGCAGACGCAGCAGGCGGCGGATACCACGGTCGCGGCGGCGAAGGCGCAGGTGAACCCGACCCTCTCCACCACCGATGCCGGCTTCATGACGACGGCGACGCGGGGCGGCATCGCCGAGGTGCAGATGGGCCGTCTCGCCCAGCAGCGCGGCAGCTCCCCGGCGGTCCGGCGCCTCGGCGAGCGGATGGTGGCGGACCATACCCAGGTCAACCAGGAGATGCTGACCCTCGCCCAGCAGAAGCAGATCACCCCGCCGGACAGCATGGGGGCGCAGCACCAGGCGATGTACGACCGGCTGGCCGGACTGCGCGGCCGGGCCTTCGACCGCGCCTTCGCCCAGGCGATGGTCGCCGACCACCAGGAGGACGTGACCGCCTTCCAGACCGAGGCGCGGGACGGCACGGACCCCGATGTGAAGGCCTTCGCCCAGCGCCACCTGCCCCTGCTGCAGGAGCACCTGCAGGCGGCGCAGCGGCTGGAAGGCTCGCGAACCAGCGCGCGGGCCAGCCACAGCCACCGCTGACAGGCCCGGGGCCGCCTGCCGCCTCAGCGCGGCAGGCGGTCCGCCAGGGTGAGGGCGAGGAAGAGCACCAGCTCGGCCAGCAGCATCCAGCCGAGGCGGCGCACCAGGCGCGGCCCCGGCGCGGCCTGCGGCCTCAGCTGGCCAAGCAACAGGGCGGAGAAGCTGAGGCCGTTCACCCCTATTCGGCCGCCAGCGCGGCCTTCTCGGCGGCCTCCGCGGCCTTGATCGCCTCGACGCGGCGCTCCACCAGCTCGACCACGTGGTCGACCATGGCGGCCTCGTCGATGGTGTGGTCGGTCTTGCCGGAAGCGTAGATCATGTGCCGGCCGGCGCCGCCGCCCGTGAGGCCGATATCAGTCATCAGCGCCTCGCCCGGGCCGTTCACCACGCAGCCGATGATGGAGAGCGTCACCGGCGTCTCGATATGGGCGAGCCGGTCCTCCAGCGTCGCCACGGTGCGGATGACATCGAAGCCCTGCCGGGCGCAGGAGGGGCAGGAGATGATCTTCACGCCGCGGTGGCGGATGCCGAGGGACTTCAGGATCTCCCACCCCACATGCACCTCCTCCTCCGGCTCGGCCGAGAGGGAGACGCGGATGGTGTCGCCGATGCCGGCCCAGAGCAGGCTGCCGAGGCCGATGGCGCTCTTCACCGTGCCGGTGCGCCGGCCGCCCGCCTCGGTGATGCCGATATGCAGCGGGTGGTCGCAGACCTCGGCGAGCTGCTGGTAGGCGGCGGCGGCGAGGAAGACGTCGGACGCCTTCACGCTGATCTTGAACTCGTGGAAGTCGTTGTCCTGCAGATGGGCGGCGTGCCAGAGCGCGCTCTCGACCAGGGCGTCCGGGTTGGGCTCGCCATACTTCTCCAGCAGGTGCTTCTCGAGCGACCCGGCATTCACGCCGATGCGGATCGAGCAGCCATGGTCGCGGGCGGCCTTCACCACCTCCTTCACCCGCTCGGCGCTGCCGATATTGCCCGGATTGATGCGGAGGCAGGCCGCACCCGCTTTCGCCGCCTCGATGGCGCGGCGGTAGTGGAAGTGGATGTCGGCGACGACGGGGACGTTCACCTCGCGCACGATCTCGGCCAGCGCCGCGGTGCTCTCCGGCGTCGGGCAGGAGACGCGGACGATGTCGACGCCCGCCACCTCGGCCCGGCGGATCTGGGCGATGGTCGCCGCGGCATCCTCGGTCGGGGTGTTGGTCATGGTCTGGACGGTGATCGGGGCGTCGCCGCCGACCGGCACCTTGCCCACCATGATCTGGCGCGACTTGCGCCGGGTGATCATCTGGTATGGGCGATAACTCATGCGGTGAAATCCCGTTGGGGTCCTGGCCGGCAATATGGCAGCCCGGGCGGCGATGCCCAAGCGGCCTTGGCGGCCTATTGCGCCGGGCGTGGCGCGGCGGCCGCGGCGGTTTGGGGTGGCTGGCCGGATTTCAGCCGCTCCGGCTCCAGCAGCAGGTCGCGGCGGACGGCCTGGGCGCCGCCGAGGGCGGGCACCGGCTGGCCATCCACCAATATGTCGAGGCCGCCGGCATTGCCGGTGGTGAAGAGCAGGCCGTCGCGCGGCGGGACGGTGTAGCTCTCGCCCGGGCGGAGGACCCGGTTGAGGATCACCGTGCCGTTGCCGCGGTCGCGGAGCTGGATCCAGGCATCCGCCTTGGCGCGAAGAACGACGCGGCCCTCGGGCGCGGCAGCCGGGGGCGTGGGGACGGCCGGCGCCGTTGCGGCCTGGGCAGCCGCCGGCGAGGGGGTGGGCGGCGCCATCAGCGCGGGCGGCGGGGCGGCGAGACCGGGCGCCGGGTCGAGGCGGGCGGCCTGCTCGATCCGCGCCGGGACGGAGGGCACGGCATCCACCGTCCGGTCGCCGCTGCCGGACCACTGGTACCAGCCGAGATAGGCGCCGACCGCGATCACCGCCCCGACCAGCACGACGGCGCCGGCGGGCAGGCCGCGCTCCGGCACGGGCTCGGGGAAGACGAGGTCGGTCTTGCGCTGCACCGCCGGGCCGCTGGCCTCGCGGAAGCGGCGCACGACCTCATCCCCGTCGAGGCCGAGGGCACGGGCATAGGTGCGGACGAAGCCGAGGGCATAGGCGGGCGCCGGCAGGTCGCGCACGCGGCCCTCCTCCAGCGCCACCAGGTAGGGGCCGCGAATGCGGAGCGAGGCGGCGATGTCCTCGACCGAGAGGCCGAGGGCGAAGCGCGCGTCGCGCAACTCCTCGCCCAGGCGGGCGGCCTCGGCGGCGGAGGGTTCGGGGCGGGGGAAGCGGTTCATGTCGTCCAACACGCATCTGGGATTTAGACCCTGGCTGCCCGCGCGGCAAACCGAATCGCATCCCAGGTTGCGCGTGTCATTCCGCCGTCACCCGCTGGGGCTTACCCTCCCCGGCGGGCCAGGGCGGTGGCGGCCTGGCCGATCAGCTCGGCGATGATCTCGGCGGCGGGGGCCTCGCGGTCCACCATGCCGACGGACTGGCCGGCCATCAGGCTGCCATTCTCCACATCGCCGTCGACGACGGCGCGGCGGAGGGCACCGGCCCAGAAATGCTCGATCTCGAGCTGGGCGGCGTCCTTGGCCAGCTCGCCGGACTGGAACCGCGCCAGCACCTCGGCCTGGTGGGCCATGAAGCGCTTGGTGCCGGCATTGACCAGGGCGCGGACCGGGATGACCGGGAAGCGCTCGTCGATCTGCAGCGTCGGCACCGCGTCGCGGGCGGCGCCGCGGATGAAGGCGCGCTTGAACAGCGGATGGGCGATGCATTCCGTCGCGCAGACGAAGCGGGTGCCGAGCTGCGCGCCGGCCGCGCCCATCTCCAGGTAGGAGAGCATGGCCTCGCCGCGGCCGATGCCCCCCGCCACGAAGATCGGCACGTCGGCGGCCATGGCGGGCAGGATCTCCTGCGCCAGCACGTTGAGGGAGACGGGGCCGATATGGCCGCCCGCCTCGGAGCCCTCAATGACGAGGGCATCGGCGCCGGAGCGGACCAGCTTCTTCGCAAGCGCCAGCGCCGGGGCGAAGCAGACGACCCGGGCGCCGCCCTCCTTCGCCCGCTTGATGGCGGAGCCCGGCGGGATGCCGCCGGCGAAGACGATATGGCCGACCCGGGCCTCGAGGCAGGTCTCGACCAGTGCCTCCAGGCGGGGGTGCATGGTGATGAGGTTCACGCCGAAGGGGCGCCCGGTCAGCGCCTGGGTGCCGGCGATCTCCTGGGCCAGCCGGTCCGGCTCCATCGCGCCGCAGGCGATGACGCCGAAGGCGCCGGCATTGGAGAGGGCGGCGACGAGGTTGCGCTCGCTCACCCAGGACATGGCGCCGCCGAGGATGGCGTAGCGGCTGCCGAGGAAGGCGGCGCCGCGCTCCATCAGCCGGTCGAGCGCGGCCATGCCGGGGGGCAGGGAAGTAATGCCGTCCATCAGCCGGGCCCGTCCAGGCCATAGGCCGTGTGCAGGGCGCGCACCGCGAGCTCCGTGTAGTCGGCGCCGACCAGGACGCTCACCTTGATCTCGCTGGTGGAGATGACCTGGATATTGATCCCCTTCTCGGCGAGCGCGCCGAACATGGTGTTGGCGACGCCCGCATGGCTGCGCATGCCGACGCCGACCACGCTGATCTTGGCGACGTCGGGGTCCGCGACCAGGCTCTCGAAGCCCATCTCGGCCCGGGCCCGCTCCAGCACGTCCTGGGCGCGGGCGAGGTCGGCCTTGCCGACGGTGAAGGTCATGTCCGTCGTGCCGTCGGCGCCGATGTTCTGCACGATCATGTCCACGTTGACGTTGGCCTTGGCCAGCGTGCCGAAGACATTGGCGGCGACGCCCGGCCGGTCCGGCACGCGCCGCAGCGTCACCTTGGCGTCGTCCCGGGAATAGGCGATGCCGCTCACGACCGGCTGTTCCACGATCTCGTCCTCATCTACCACCAGGGAACCTGGCTTGTCCTCGAAACTGGAAAGCACCTGCACCCGCACGCGCTGCTTCATGGCGAGCTCGACCGAGCGGGTCTGCAGCACCTTGGCACCCACCGAGGCGAGTTCCAGCATTTCCTCGTAGCTGATCCGCTCCAGCTTGCGGGCGCGAGGGACGATGCGGGGGTCGGTGGTGTAGATGCCGTCGACATCGGTGTAGATATCGCAACGATCCGCCTTTACCGCGGCGGCGATGGCGACGGCCGAGAGGTCGGAGCCGCCGCGGCCGAGGGTGGTGATGCGGTTCCGACCGGTCTCCAGCCCCTGGAAGCCGGCGATGACAGGGACCTGGCCGGAGCGCATCCGCTCGATCAGGAGCGAGCCGTCGATGCTCTCGACCCGGGCCTTGCCATGGGCATTGTCGGTGATGATCGGCACCTGCCAGCCCTGCCAGGAGCGGGCATCGACGCCGATGGTCTGCAGCGCGATGGCCAGCAGGCCGATCGTCACCTGCTCGCCGGTCGCCACCACCGTGTCGTATTCGCGGGCATCGTGCAGGGGCGAGAGCTCCTGGCACCACTTGACGAGCTGGTTCGTCACGCCGGACATAGCGGAGACCACCACGGCGACCTCGTGGCCCGCCTCCACCTCGCGCTGGACGCGACGGGCGACGTTGCGGATACGGTCGAGATCGGCGACGGAGGTGCCGCCGAACTTCATCACGATGCGGGCCATGGCGGGGCGTCTGCGTCCGAAACAGGGCCGCGGCGGCAGTTGCGGCCGCGGCAAGGGCGGCACAGATACCGATCCGGCCCACGGGCTGCAACCGGAAGAGGATGGCGCATGCCGGGACCCGGAACCGCGATCGGCGCAGAGATCGCCAAATTCGACCGGCTGGCGGTCGAATGGTGGGACCCGAAAGGGCCGATGGCGCCGCTGCATGCGATGAACCCGGCGCGGATGGGCTGGATCATCGGGCGGCTCGGCGGGAGGCTGGACGGGATGCGGATCCTCGATGTCGGCTGCGGCGCGGGGCTCGCCAGCGAGGCGCTGGCGCGGGCCGGGGCGCGGGTGACGGGGCTCGATGCGGCGGCCAGCGCGCTCGGGGTCGCCCGGGCGCATGCCGCCGCCCAGGGGCTCGAGATCGACTACCGGGAGGGGATGCCGGAGACGCTGGAGGAGAGCGGCTTCGATGCCGTGGCCGCCCTCGAGGTGATCGAGCATGTGGCGGACCGGGAGGCCTTCTGCCGGCAGCTGGCGCGGCTGGTGAAGCCGGGCGGGCCGGTCTTCCTCTCGACGCTCAACCGGACGCCGCGCTCCTTCCTGATGGCGAAGCTGGGCGCGGAGTACCTGCTGCGGCTGCTGCCGGTCGGCACCCATGACTGGCGGATGTTCGTCCGCCCGGCGGAGCTCGGCGCGGACCTCAGGGCGGCGGGGCTGCGCGTGGCGGATATCGCCGGGCTGACGATGGGCGCGGGCGGCGGCTGGCGGATCAGCCGCGATGTCGGCGTCAATTACATCGTCATGGCGCGCTAGCAGCCTGTCGGATTCCCATCCGGTCTGAAATCGGCGAATCTGGCGGGCATG
>NZ_JCACHU010000149.1:0-21889 GCF_059504005.1 Belnapia sp.
GCCAGCTGTCCAGGTCCTGCAAACCACGGCCCATTGCCTGCCTCCCGGAACCCAAACCCCTCCAACCGGTTCAAAGACAACGCAAGACGGCGCTAAGAGTGCCCAGGTAGTGCTAGGGGCACGGCAGGGATTTAATTCGCCATGACCTCGGTTTGCGGCCGTGGTGACAGTGTGTAGTTCCATTGTGGGCAGGTGGTATGCCTGGTGAGGAGCAGGCGCTGCATGTCTGCGTCGGAGACGGCCTCACCCTGCTCATTGCCGCCGCGCTTGAGGTGGGCGGTTACGGTCAGGCCCGCCGCGGTCGTGGTTCCGGCAATCAGAGACTGGGCAAGATCGAAGCTGCGCAGGGGCACACCGGCCCAGTTGATGCTGATGAAGCTGAATAGGCGGTGCTCAATGGGGTTCCACTTCGAGCAGCCGGTTGGATAATGACAAACCGTTACCTCGAGCCCGAAAGCATCACATAGCTGCTCCTGGATCTGCGCCTTCCAGACCCGAGAGCGGCAGCTGTTCGAGCCACCAGCGTCGGCCAGCACCAGCAGGCGGTCCGCATCGGGAAAGGCTCGCTGGCCATCCTGCCACCACCAGTCGCTGATCGCCTCGACCGCGAAGCGTGGTGTGTCGAAGCAGTCGCCGATCACGACGAAGCCACGGTTCGTTTTTGTCTCATAGATGCCGTAGGGAATGGCTTGGCCGACTGCATCCTGCGGCCAGTCGTGCACCAACACCGGATCGGCCTGTTGGCACCAGCTGCGTCCAGGGTTCTTGAAGTTACCGATCAGCTCCTTTTTTTTTCGAATCAACGCTGATGACCGGTGCACCCGCAGCCTCGAACCGTCGGCGCTCTTCAGCAATGTGCTCAAACTGCGCATTGCGTTCAGGCGCGCTGCGCGTCTCACCGCATCTGGTATTGGCCTTCGGCGAGTAGCCGAGCTCACGCAGCAGCCGGGCCACTGTTGGTCGGCTCGCCGGGTGGCCTGCAGCGCTTAGCGCTTCGCTGAGTTGTCGCAGCGAGCGGCGCTTGCCTTTGGTGCGCTTCCCCATGGGATCACCGGCTGTCTCAGGCTCCAGCAGGTTTTCCAGTGCCGTGGTGAGCCCAGCATCCTGCCTTTCACGTGCCGGGCGCCCGGCGCCTTGGCGTCGAATGCGCTCCGGTGTACGGTCCGCCAGGCCAGAGGCCAGTTCGCGCTGGCCACGCGCGATGGTGTGCCGGTCCAGCCCCGTGATCTCGGCAAGCCGTTGCACTCCGCCGTGACCTTGGCGGGTGGCCTCAACGGCGGCAAACCAGCGACGCTGCTGCTCATCCAGGCGGCTGATCAGCAGGTTGATCTGCCGATGCAGCAGCTGATCGGGATGGGGCTGGCGTGAGCGACAGGCAGCGCAGCCGCACTGATGCAGAACAGAGGCAGCCATGATCACCTCCGCGCCAAGGTCGTGGGACGCGATGCCGATTTTACCGCACCTGCCCGGTAAACCTGGGAAAATTATTGCGTGCCGTGCCCTAGGGCCGCGGCGGGGCGGGCTCCGCCGAAGCCACGGGCTGCGCCGCGAAGGTGAAGAATTGCGCCGCCAGGCCGGCATCGCGCCGGAACAGGCGGAAGGCGGCATTGAAGAAGCCGCAGTAGCGGTCCGCATGGGCGCCGGTCCCGCCCGGGTATTGCAGCATGCGCCAGCGGTTGCTCGGCGACGGGTCGTGGCGGACGGCGCCGGCATTGTAGGCGCATGCGACGACCGGCGGGTCGAGCAGGGTGCGCGGGGCGGCCTCGGCGATGCAGGCGGCGCCGGCGGCGATGCTCACCTCCGGGCGGCGCAGTTCCTCCGGGGCGACGGGGCGGCGGAGGACGGCGCTGGCGGTCGAGACCAGGGTCTGCATGCAGCCGATCGAGACGCGGTGGGGCGTCGCCTCATAGCTGCGGAAGCCGGGCTCCTGGCGCTCGGCCAGCGGGTCGCCGCCGGATTCGGTGGCGATGCAGGCGGCCAGCAGCTCGACCGGCAGGCGGTGGCGGCGCGACGAGGCCTGGAGCGGTGCGCCGAAGCCCGCGAGGATGCGGCGGATCATCGCCTCCTGCGCCGGGAAGGCGGGGAGCTCGCCGGCCTCGAGGACGATCCCGAGCCCGGTGAGCGACCAGCGGGTGCCGCCGCCGAAGCGGGCATGCGGCAGGGCGAGGGCGGCCAGCGCCTCCGGGGCGAGCGGGTCCGCGGGCGGCGGGGCGGCGGGCATCAGGCGGGACCAGAGCGCCGCATCCGCCACGCCGTCGGGCGGCAGCCCGAGCAGGGACTGGAGCGCGGCGACGGCGGCGGCTGTGGCGGGGCCGAACAGCCCGTCGGCGCTGCGGACCAGGCCGGCGACCGGGGCGGGCCAGCCGGCCGGATTGCAGGCGGCGCTGGAGCTGGAGCACGTCCTCGCCGCGCATCATCGGCTGGGTGAGGCGGAGGGTGCGGGGCATCATGGGCAGCTCCGGTGCAGGGCGGCGGGCGGCTGGGGGGTGCGGCGGCAGGCGACGGCGAGGGGCGGCTTCATGCGGCGCCGGCCAACTGGCGGCGGAGCAGGCCGGTGGCCTGGGCACGGGTGAGGTCGGGGCTGGCGGCCATGCCGGTCAGCAGCAGGACCAGCCGGTCGAGATCGCGGCCGGCGGGGTCCCGGCGCAGCGCGGCGAGCGCCTCGCGCAGGACCGGCTGGGGGACGGGCGCCGCGGCGAGGCCGGCGGGGGCGAGGTCGATCGGCCGGCCGTCCACGGCGTCGATGCTGCCGTCGAGCAGGTGGCCGCGGAATTCCTGGAGGCCGGCGGCGAACTCGTCGGCGCTGGCGAAGCGGCCCGGGGTGTCGAGGGCGATGCGGGCGGGCTCGGTCTCGCCCTGGGCCAGGGTGGCGAGGCGGGTGGCGGCGGCGAGGCGCCCGGCCGGGCCGAGGTCGGGTGTGAGGAAGGCGCGGGCGAAGATGGGGGAGGCCTCGAGCGCCGTGAGGGCGACGGCGCCGTCGACGGGGCCGGGGGGGAAGAGGTTGACGGTATAGGGGCGGTCGAGGATGCTGGCCTTCCAGCGCCCGAAATGCTCGCTGCCCTGGCCGATGGCCTGGAGGGCGCCGAGGCCGATGGCGGCGACGAGGCCGGCGGGGCCGCCGAGGCCGAGCAGGCCAGTGCTGCCGCGGAGCGCGCCGAGCGTCTCGGCGATCAGGCTGGTGGCGCCGGGGGCGGCAGGGGCGGCCGCCTCTGCGGCGCCGGCGGCGCGCTGGGCGAGGGTGCTCTCCGGGGCCGGTTGCACGGTGCCGGCGGGGATGGGGCCGGCGGCAGGGGCGGCGGCGCGGGCCTGCTCGGTTTGCCGCGTGGCGAAGTAGAAGCTGATGACGGCGCCGATGAAGCCGGTCAGCGCCTCGGCGCTGGCGAGGCCGAGCGGCTTCTGCAGGCCGATCAGCAGGAAGCCGAAGATGACGATGAAGCAGGAGATGAGGGCGCGGATGGTGCCGTCCGGCACGCCGCAGGGCAGTTCGGTCAGCCGGGCGAAGGCGGCGGGGCCGGCCCCCTGCGCCGCGGCCTGGAGGCGGCGGGCGAGGCCAGCCAGCAGCACGGCCATGCCGGCGACGAAGAGGACCAGCGCGCCGATGACCAGGGCGATGGGCCAGGCGACGACTGGGGGATGGGTGGCTGCCTCGGTGAAGAAGGCGGCGGCGTCGGGGGGTGGAGCATCGGTCCCTCCTGCGGGGTGCAGGAAGGACCGTATTAGCAACGAAACGGATTGTAAAGCTTATTTTCCTAGGTGGCCGAGGGGCTGTTCGCCAGCATGGACTTCAGCCGGGCGACATCCGCCTGCGGGGCGGAGATGCGCAGCGTGGTGCGTCCGTTCTCCTGGGTGATCTCGGTGCAGCGGCGGTCCACCGGGCCCTCGCGCACCAGGGTCTCGAGGGCGAGCTTGGCGCCCTCCTGGCTCGGGAAGGGGACGGTGAAGCTGGCGAGGCCGGCGGACTGGGCGGCGACGCTGCTAGGCATCATGTCCTCGGCCGGCACGGCGCGGGTGCCCTGCTCGGCGGTGTTGCCGACCGGATCGCTGGCGGGGAAGGTGTCCTCGACCGCGGCCTCGACATTGGCGTCGCGGGTCTTGTCGGGGCGTTCCTGGGTGGGGCTCGGCATGGCTGGGGTCCTGATTCGTGGTCGGGATCGGAACGCCTGGGGAGCGGTCGGGTTCGGGCGCGGGCGGGCCGGCGAACCCGCGCTGCCGTCACGCGATGCGTTCCTCCCGCCACAGGCCGAGCTTCTCCTGCGCGGCGCGGTCGGAATAGGCGAAGAGCACGAGCGGGGTCTCGGCGCGGAGCTCGAGGCTGTGCCAGGAGGGGATGACGAGGAGGTCGCGCTCGGCGAGCGGGTGCTCCACGCCCTCGATCCGGGCGGTGCCGCTTCCCTCGACGACGACCATCACCGTGCCGTCGGTGCTGCGGCGGGGCTGCGTCTCGAAGCCGGCGGGGAGGTGGCGGACATGGGCGGCGATGGTCGGCATCACCGGGCCGCCATCGGCCGGGTTCACGAATTCCAGGGCGTGGCCGAGATGGGGGTCGGGCGCCTCGGCCGCGGCGAGGGCGAGGAGGCTCTCGCGCCACTCCGCGTAGGGGTAGTGGAAGAGGGGCTGGCGGGCGGGGCGGCGGTCGGCGGCCGTGCCGCGCAGCGGGCGGAGGTTGCGGCCGTAGCGGCGGGCGCTGTCGCCGGGGGGGACGGTCTCGGGGTGCGAGGGCTCGGGCAGGCGCTCGGCGAAGCTCGCCTCGTAGAAGCGGACGGTCGGGATATCGAGGCCGTCCAGCCAGATCATCGGCCTGTCGCTGGCATTGCCGTGGTCGTGCCATTGCCAGTTCGGGGTGAGGACCAGGTCGAAGGAGCGCATCACGACCTTCTCGCCATCCACCGCGGTGAAGGCGCCGTCGCCCTCCATGACGAAGCGCAGCGCGCATTGGGCGTGGCGGTGGCAGGGGGCGACCTCGCCGGGAAGGATCAGCTGCAGGCCGGCATAGAGGCTAGGGACGATGGCGGAGGTGCCGGGGAGGCCTGGATTCTCGAGGATGAGGACGCGGCGCTCGGCCTGCTCGGCGCTGATGAGGTCGCCGGCGCGCAGCAGGTAGTCGCGCGCCGGGGCGTAGGACCAGTGATGCGGCCGGGCGGCGGAGCGGGGGGTCGGCGTCACCAGAGCCGAGAGGACTTCCCAGAGCGGGTAGAGGCTTTGCGGCCGCATCTCGGCATAAAGGGCCTCGAGTTGCGCCTGCTGCTGGTTGGGGCGGGATGCGGCGGTGCCGTCCATGGACTGGTCCTCCCTGTGCCGACGAGTATAGGGAAGCGAGGCGTGATGCGGGAGGGTGTTGCGGCGCGGCGGTTTACGGTGCAGCAACCGCCGCTGCCGCTTGCGGAGAGATGCCCCATGGAGCCCATCGCCTGCCCCTTCGGTCGCGTCGCCCTGGTGCTGCAGGGAGGCGGGGCGCTCGGCTCCTACCAGGCCGGCGTCTACCAGGCGCTGCACGAGGCGGGGCTGGAGCCGGACTGGCTGGCCGGCGTCTCGATCGGCGCGGTCAACGCGGCGATCATCGCCGGCAACCGGCGCGAGGACCGGCTGGAGCGGCTGCGCGCCTTCTGGCAGCGGATCACGGAGCGGCCGGTCTGGCCCTTCGCCCCGGAGGGCGACGTGCTGCGTCGCGCGCGGAACGGCGCGAGCGCCTTCGAGACGCTGCTCTTCGGCACGCCGGGCTTCTTTGCGCCGAACAGCCCCAATCCCTGGTTCGCGCCGCGCGGGGCGGGCGGGGCGACGGCCTTCTACGACACCGCGCCGCTGCGCCGGACGCTGGAGGAGCTGGTCGACTGGCGGCTGCTGGAGAAGCCGGGCGGGCACCCGCGGCTGGCGGTCGGCGCGGTCAATGTGGTGACGGGCAATTTCCGCTACTTCGACAGCGCCGAGCAGCACCTGGCGCCGGAGCATGTCATGGCCTCCGGCGCGCTGCCGCCGGGGCTGCCGATGGTGAAGGTGGATGGCGCCTGGTACTGGGATGGCGGGCTCGTCTCCAACACGCCGCTGCAATACCTGCTGGAGGACGAGATAGACTGCCGCGACGCGCTGGTCTTCCAGGTCGACCTGTTCCCGGCGCGCGGCACCCTGCCGCGCGACATGGAGGAGGTGCTCGCGCGGGAGAAGGACATCCGCTACTCCTCGCGCACGCGGATGAACACCGATGCCTTCACGGCGCGCCGGGAGTGGCAGGTGCGGCTGCGGCAGGCCCTCGGCAAGGTGCCGGAGGAGGGGCTGAGCGAGGAGGAGCGCGGCTTGCGCGACAGGCTGGCGCGGCTGCCGCGGCTTGCCATCCTGCAGATGGTCTACCAGGCGCGGGCCTATGAAGGGCAGTCGAAGGACTACGAGTTCGGCCCGGACACGATGCGCGAGCATTGGGCCAGCGGCTACGAGGACACGGTGCGGACGCTCAAGCGGCGCGACTGGCTGGAGCTGCCGCCCGAGGTGCCGGGCATCGTGACGCACGACCTGCACCGCGAGGGCGACTGATCACCGATCGCGGCAGCGTGACCGCCGGCGGGCGCTTCGCTGCCGCTATCCTCCCCCGGCTCTGATGCGGGAGGGGACGATGCTGAAGCAGATCGGCAAGACGGTGCTGGCGGCGGCGATGCTGGTGCCGCTTGCGGCCTCGGGCCAGCAGCAACCGCAGCAGCAGGGAGCGAACTGGTATCCCTCGCGCTACGGGGCGAACGACCAGATCGGGGCGATGAACCTGCTGACGCCGCAGAAGGTGCTGGAGGCGGCGCGGCTGGTGCAGCGCGGGCAGGTCTACCGGCTCGGCGTGCCGGTCGGGCGCGAGACGCCGGCCTTCCCGCCGCGCAGCGCCTCGGTCACGGTGATGATGCCGGACCAGTTCGAGGGGGCGACGGTGCCCTCCGAGAACCGCATGTCCTATGCGGACGACATGTTCACCGGCTGGCTCGGCGTCGGCAGCCAGATCGACAGCTTCGCGCATCTCGGCATCGACAACGTCTTCTACAACGGCAACCACGCGCGCGACTTCATGCGCACGACGGGGGTGACGCGGCTCGGCGTCGAGGGCATCCCGCCGATGGTGACGCGCGGCGTGCTGGTCGACATGACGAAGGCGCGCGGCAAGCCGATGCTGGAGGAGGGCGAGATCATCACCGCCGACGACCTGCGGGCCGCGATGCGCGACCAGGGCGTCGAGGTGCGGCAGGGCGACGTCATCCTCATCCACACCGGCTGGGTCGAGCTGCTGGAGCGGGATCCGCCGCGCTTCGGCAAGGGCGAGCCGGGGATCGACAACGGCGCGGCGGAGTTCCTCGCCTCGCTCGGCGTGGTCGCCGTGGGCGCGGATACCTGGGGCGTGGAGGCGGTGCCCTTCAAGAACCCGAACCGCATCTGGGAAGGGCACCAGACGCTGCTGGCGAAGAACGGCATCCACATCCTTGAGGTGATGGACACGCGGGCGCTGGCGCGGGACGGGGCGAAGGAGTTCCTTTTCGTGCTCGGCCAACCGCTGCTGAAGGGAGCGGTGCAGGCGATCATCAACCCGGTCGCCATCCGGTAGGGGCGCTGGCGCAAGCTCCGCCCGGCCGGGATCGCATGGCCGGAGCTTGCCCGATCTACCCCGCCCGCCGCGCCCGGCGGATACGCAGCGCGATGATGCCGAAGACCAGCAGCATCAGCGTGAGCCCGGCGGTGCCGGCCCAGTCCTCGATCAGGTGGAACTGGTCCTCGAGCAGGAAGCCGGCGGTCGCCAGGCCGCCGGTCCAGATCGTGGTGCCGAGGGCGCTGAAGCCGTAGAAGACCGGGCGCGGCAGGGCGACGAGGCCGGCCGGGACGGAGATGCCGGTGCGGATGCCGGGCATCATCCGCGCCAGGCAGACCGCGGCGGCGCCGTTGCGGCGAAGGGCGTCCTCGGCGCGGGCGAGGGTCTCGCGGTTCAGCCCGACATAGCGGCCGTAGCGGTCGGCGGCGAGGCGGATGCGCTCGGTGCCGAAGGCGCGTGCCGCCTCGTACCAGAAGGCATTGCCGACGAGCGAGCCGGCAACGCCGGCGCCGATCACGCCCCCGAGCGAGAGCTGGCCGCGGGCGGCGGCGAAGCCGGCCAGCGGCATGATCACCTCCGACGGGATGGGCGGAAACAGGTTCTCGGCGACCATCAGCAGGAAGACGCCGAGCAGGCCGGCGGAGACGACGAGCTCGGAGGCCCAGGCGATCATGACGGCAGCCTGTACAGGAGGAGGGTGACCCAGCGGCCACGGGAGTAGTTGAAGCCGGTCACGCTGGCGATCTCCTCCGGCAACAGAGCGAGCGACGTGGCACGCCGGCGGAAATCCGCCTCGGCGCGGTCGCCGACGGCGACGACCCGGCCGGGGCCGGCGACGAGGAATTCGGCGGCATCGGCGCCGGTGCGGAGGAAGCGGACGTCCTGGCCGAGGGCGAAGAGCACCGAGGGCTCGGAATGGCCGGTGATGCCGAAGCGGTCGGCGGGCAGGCCGGGGATGCGCGCCTCCACCACCTCGGCGAGGCGGGGGGCGATCCAGAGCGGGGTGAGGTGGGCCGCGACGCCCTCAAGGACCGAGGCGTAGAGCGGCACAGCGAGCAGGGCGCCGAGCAGCCCGGCCCGGCCCCAGGCGCGCAGGCGGGCGGCGCGCAGCAGCAGGAAGACGAGCACGCCCGCGGCGGGGACCGCCAGCAGCCCGGCGGGGAGGATGCGGCGCTCTAGGTACCAGGGCGCGGCGAGCGCGGCGGCGGCCAGCGCCGCGGCGACCAGGACCAGCCCGGCGATGCCCGCCCAGCGCCACCAGCGGCCGGGCGGGTTGCGCATCGGGTTGATCGCCCAGGCGGCGCCGAGCAGCATCAAGGCCGGGTAGAGCGGCAGGGTGTAGTGCGGCAGCTTGGTCTGCACCGCCTCGAAGACCAGCCAGGAGGGCACCACCCAGGCGAGCAGGAAGCGCGTCGGCGGGTTCAGCCGGTCGCGCCAGGCATTGGGCAGGGCGGCGAGCACGATCCAGGCGCCGGGGAAGGCGGCGATGGCGAAGGTCAGCAGGTAGTAGCCGGGCGGGCCCCAGTGCTTTTCCTCGCCCGAGCCGATCTTCGAGAGCATGTCGCCGCCGACCGCCTGCTGGAAGAAGCGGCCCTCCGTGGCGATGCCGATGGCGACGAACCAGGGCGCGGCGGCAGCGATCATCAGCGGCAGGCCCCAGCCGGGGCGCAGCGCGCGGAGCCAGGGCGCCTCGCGGTCGCTCGCCGCCAGGGTGATGCCGGCCAGCAGCGGGACCATCGGCCCGATCGGGCCCTTCAGCAGGATGCCGAGGCCCAGCAGCAGCCAGAAGCCGGCCGCCTGCCGCGCGGTGAAGGCGTCGGGGCGGAGATAGGCCTGGCCGAACAGGCCCATGGCGCCGGCGATGGTCGCCAGCAGCGCGGCATCCGTCTTGGCGATGTGGGTCTCGGCGACCAGCACCAGGGAAGAGGCGAGCATGGCCGAGCCGAGCAGCGCCGCCCGCCGCCCGACCAGGGCGCGGCCCCAGTGGAAGGTCGCCAGCACCGCGAGCATGGCGCCGGCGAGGCTCGGCAGGCGGTAGGGCCAGATCATGTCCCGCGTGCCGAGATGGGTCGCTTCCACCAGATGCACCGAGGCGGCCTGCAGCCAGTGGATGCCGGCCGGCTTCTTGTTGCGCTCCTCCTCGCCGAAGCGGATGCGGACATAGTCGCCGCTCTCGACCATCTGCCGGCTGGCCTGGGCGAAGCGGGCCTCGTCCCGGTCCGTCGCCGGCAGGGTGAAGAAGCCGGGCAGCCAGAGCAGCAGGCAGAGCAGGGCCAGGAACAGCTTCGGCCGGCGCTGCAGCGCATCCGGCAGGAGGCCGAGCGAGGGGTCCGGGCTGGAGAGGGCCGAGAGATGCATGATGGCGCGCGGACTAGCACGCGCCGGGGGCGGGGGCCATAAACCGCTGCCATGTCCTCCCATCTCGGTTCCCCCACCCGCCGCGCCGCCCTCGCCCTGCTGGAGGCGGTGATGACCCGCCATCGCCCGCTGGAGGAGGCGCTGGATGCGCTGCCGAAGGGCATCGCGCCGCGCGACAAGGCGGCGGCGCACCGGATCGCCGGCGCCGTGCTGCGCCGGGCGGGGAGCCTCGATGCGGTGCTGGAGCCCTATCTGCGGCGGGAGCCGCCCTCCGAGGTGCGGCAGGCGCTCCGGATGGGGGCGGCGGAGCTGCTGCTGCTCGGCACGCCGGCGCATGCGGCGGTCGCCAGTTCGGTGACGCTGGTGCCGAAGCCCTTCTCGGGCCTGGCCAATGCGGTGCTGCGGCGGGTGGCGGAGGCGGGGGCGGCGGCGCTCGAGGGGCTGGATGCCGAGCGGCTGGATACGCCGCCCTGGCTGTGGTCGGCCTGGCATGCGGCCTATGGGCCGGGCGTCAGGACGATCGCGGCGGCGCATCGGGCGGAGGCGCCGCTCGACCTGTCGCTCCTGCCGGGCACGGCGGCGCCGGAGGGGGGCGAGGCGCTGCCGGGGGGAAGCTGGCGCTATCCGCCCGGGACGCGGGTCGCGGAGATGGCGGGCTTCGCCGAGGGCGGGTTCTGGGTGCAGGACGCGGCCGCCACGCTGCCGGCCAAGCTGCTCGGGGTGAAGCCGGGGGAGCGGGTGCTCGACCTCTGCGCGGCGCCGGGGGGGAAGACGGCGCAGCTCGTCGCCGCCGGCGGCCAGGTAGTGGCGGTGGAGCGGGAGGCGCGGCGGGCCGCCCGGCTGCGGGAGAACCTGGCGCGGCTGCGGCTGGCGGCGGAGGTCGTCGAGGCGGATGCCGCCGCCTGGGATGCGGGTGGAGCGGTCTTCGACGCGGTGCTGCTCGATGCGCCCTGCACGGCGACGGGGACCATCCGGCGGCATCCGGACGTGCCCTATCTGAAGCGCGCGCGGGATGTGGGGGCGATGGCCGAGGTGCAGCGGGCGCTGCTCGCCGCGGCGGCGCGGCGGGTGGCGCCGGGCGGGCGTCTGGTCTTCGCCACCTGCTCGCTGCAGCCGGAGGAGGGAGAGGGGCATGCGGTGCCGGAGGGCTTCACTGCAGATCCGGTGCGGCCAGGAGAGGTGCCGGGGTTGGAGGCGGCGATCGGCGGCGGCGGCACGCTGCGGACGCGGCCGGATCTCTGGGCGGAGCGGGGCGGCCTGGATGGCTTCTTCGTGGCGCGGTGGCGGCGCGTCTGAGCTATTTGCGGGATATTAAGCGCGAGCAAAGCAACCTTTGGTAGAAATCGCCTCAACGCAGCGGCGGGGCTGGCCTGACGGCGCCTTGCCCCCGCCCTCCCGCCGCCGCTAGAACCGCCGGGATGCCCAAACGCCCTGTCCGGATCGCGCCTTCCCTGCTCGCCGCCGATTTCGCCCGCCTCGGCGAGGAGGCGCGGGCCGTCGCCGATGCCGGGGCGGACTGGCTGCATCTCGACGTCATGGACGGGCATTTCGTCCCCAACATCAGCTTCGGCCCCGTTGTGGTGAAGGCGCTCAGGCAGCATCTTGCCATCCCCCTGGACGTGCACCTGATGATCGCGCCGGCCGACCCCTACCTCGCCGCCTTCGCCGAGGCCGGGGCGGATGTCATCAGCGTGCATGCGGAGGCGGGGCCGCATCTGCACCGCAGCCTGCAGGCCATCCGCACCCTCGGGAAGCGGGCGGGGGTGGTGCTCAACCCGGCGACGCCCGTCGGCGCGGTCGAGAACGTGCTCGATCTCTGCGACCTCATCCTCGTCATGTCGGTCAATCCGGGCTTCGGGGGGCAGGACTTCATCGAGGGCCAGCTCGGCAAGATCGCGGCGCTCCGGCGGATGATCGATGCGCATGAGGCGGCCGGCGGCCAGCCGGTCGACCTCGAGGTGGATGGCGGGGTGACGGCGGAGACGGCGCCGCGCTGCATCGCCGCCGGGGCCGATGTGCTGGTGGCGGGGACGGCGGTGTTCGGCAAGCCGGATTACAGGGAGGCCATCCAGGCGCTCCGACCCAGGGTCATGGCCTGATGCGCGATATTATCCGCGGGACGCGGCGTTTCATCTCCGGCTTGCGGCCGGTGAAGGTGCCGGATGCGCCGGCGCGGGCCTTCCGCGACCTGTGGCCGGGCGATGCCAACCGGGGCGCGCGGCTGCTGCGCGGCGAGTTCGAGCATCTCGGCACCACGCACCGGCTCGACCCGGAGAGCGGGGCGGGCTGGGACAATGCGGCCGGGCCGGTCGCCTGGCGGGCGGCGGCGCATGGCTTCGCCTGGATGCGGGACCTGCGCGCCCTCGGGACGGATGCGGCGCGCACGCGGGCCCGGGACCTTTCCGAGGACTGGCTGGGGCGCGGGGCGGAGGAGGCGCTGGCCCAGGCGCCGGACGTGGCGGCGGCGCGGGTCTCGGCCTGGCTCGGCCATTGGGACTTCCTGGCGGCGACCGCCGAGGACGGGTTCCGCAAGCGGCTGCTGGTGCGGCTGGCGCAGGATGCGCGGGGGGTCGTCGCCTCGCTGCCGGCGGAGGCGATGCATCGCGGGGCGCTGGTGACGCTGAAGGGCGCGATCGCGGCGGCCGTCGCGCTGGAGGAGGAGGCCTGGATGACCCGGGCGCTCCGCTTCCTCCCCGGCGAGCTGGAGCGGCAGTTCCATCCCGATGGCGGGCATGTGGAGCGTTCGCCGGTGCAGCAGCTGCTGGCGATGCAGGACCTGATCGAGATCCGCAACCTGCTGCATGGGGCGGGCATCAACCCGCCCGCCCTGCTGGCGACGGTGCTGGAGCGGGCGGGGCAGGCGCTGCGGCTGTTCCGGCATGGGGATGGCGGCCTAGCGCAATTCAACGGCACGCGGGAGGAGGGGGCAGGGCTGGTCGACCTGGTGCTGACCCAGGGCCAGGCCCGCGGCCGGGCGCCGATGCTGCTGGAGGAGACCGGCTTCCACCGGCTGCAGGCCGGGCGGACCCTGGTGATCGCCGATGCGGCGGCGCCGCCGCCGGCCCGGGCGCGCGATGCCGAGACGGGGATGCCGCGCGGGGCGGACCGCTATGCGCATGCCGGGACGCTCTCCTTCGAGATGTCGGTCGGGCGGGACCGGCTGGTGGTCAATTGCGGCGCGGCGCCGGGGGCGGATGCTGCCTGGCGGGATGCGCTGCGGGCGACGGCGGCGCATTCGACGCTGATCCTCGCGGACACCAACAGCAGCGAGCTGCGCGAGGAGGGGCTCGGCCGCCGGCCGGAGCGGGTCGAGCAGGAGCGGCACGAGGCGAACGGCGCGCAATGGCTGGAGGCGAGCCATGACGGCTGGCGGAAGCCCTTCGGCGCGGTGCACCGGCGGCGGCTCTACCTGGCGGAATCCGGGGACGACCTGCGCGGCGAGGACATGGTCGAGATGCAGGAGCCGGAGGCGAAGCCGCCGGGCTTCGTCCTGCGCTTCCACCTGCATCCCGGCGTCACGGCGAGCCTCGTCGAGGACGAGCAGGCGGTGCTGCTGCGGCTGCCCTCCGGCCAGGGCTGGCGGCTGCGCGCCAAGGGAGCGGTAGTGAGCCTGGAGGAGAGCCTCTACCTGGGCGGGGAGCAGCGACGGAACATCCAGATCGTGCTCTCGGCCGCGGCGGGGCAGGACACGGTGCAATGGGCGCTCGGGCGGGTGACGGCGGCCGCGGCGCCGGGCGAGGCGGTGGACGGGTAAGGGCGGCGCAACGGGAGCTTCCCCCTTCGGGTCCGCGGTGACGGAGGTGCTCGCCATCCACGCCGGATGCCGAGAGTCCGGACTGGCGAACCGTTTCCTGTAACCGATTGATGACCGCGAGCCTCCCCCGCGGCGTGCCGCTTGCGCTCGGATTGGATGCCTGCATCTGATCCCGGAAGCCGTGCGTATTCCCCCGGCATCAATGAGCGAGCAGAGAATGCAGCGTAGGACTTTCCTCGGCGTCGGCTCTGCCCTGGCCATGCCACGGGTCGTGCGGGCGCAATCGGCGGGCCTGCTGCGCTTCGTGCCGGCCTCCGACCTCTCGGTCCTCGACCCGATCGTGACCTCGACCTACATCACCCGCAACCATGGCTACATGGTGTTCGACCAGCTCTATGGGCAGGACGACGCCTTCCGCGCCCGGCCGCAGATGGCCGAGGGCCATGCCATCGAGGAGGATGGCCGCCGGGTGACCATCCGGCTGCGGCCGGGCCTCGTCTTCCATGACGGCGAGCCCGTTCGTGCGCGCGATGCCGTGGCCTCGATCCGGCGCTGGGCGGCGCGCGACCAGCTCGGCCAGACGCTCATGGCCGCGACGGAGGAGCTGGCCGCGGCGGGCGACCGGGACATCCTCTTCCGGCTGAAGCGCCCCTTTCCCCTGCTGTTCGACGCGCTGGCCAAGACCTCGCCGCCGGTGGCCTTCATGATGCCCGAGCGCATCGCCGGGACCGACCCGGGCCGCGCGATCACCGAGATGGTCGGCAGCGGCCCCTTCCGCTTCCTCGCCGAGGAACGGGTGCCCGGCGCCCGCAACGCCTATGCGAAATTCGACCGCTACCTGCCGCGCGAGGGCACCGTCAGCAGCACGGCGGGACCCAAGGTCGTGCATTTCGAGCGGGTCGAATGGCTGACCATACCCGACCCCTCGACCGCGGCGGCGGCCATCCAGACCGGCGAGATCGACGCCTGGGAATATCCGGCGACCGATCTGCTCCCTCTCCTGCGCCGGAACCGGGACATCCTGGTGGAGAACCCGGATCCGACCGGCTTCATCGCCGTGCTGCGCTTCAACCAGCTGACGCCGCCCTTCAACGATCCGGCGATGCGCCGCGCGCTGCTCTCGGCGATCGTGCAGGAGGATTTCGTCCGCGCCGTCGCCGGCACCGACCCGGCGATGTCGAATACCGGGATCGGCTTCTTCCCGCCCGCCTCGCCGATGGCTGGCGCGGCGGGGATGGAGGCCCTGACGGGGCCGCGCGACCTCGCCGCGGCCCGGGCCGCGCTCGCGCCGCTGGCCGGGCAGCGCGTGGTGCTGATCGGCCCGGCGGACTACCCGCAGGTCCAGGCGCTGACGGAGGTGGCGGCCGACATGCTGCGCCGGGTCGGCCTCAACCTCAGCTACGCCCCCACGGACTGGGCGACCGTGCTGCAGAGCCGGTCCAACCGGGGGCCTGTCGAGCGCGGGGGCTGGAACCTGTTCTGCACCTTCCTCTCGGGCCTCGACCTGATGAATCCGGGCGTGAATTTCCTGCTGCGCGGCCATGGCGAGGCCGCCTTCGCCGGCTGGCCGACGGCGCCGGCGCTCGAGGCCTTGCGGGAGGAATGGCTGGCCGCGCCCGACCCCGGGACGCAGAAGGCCATCGCGGCCCGCGTCCAGCAGCAGGCCTTCGTCGACCTGCCCTACATCCCGCTCGGCCAGTTCTTCCAGCCGACGGCCTGGCGGCGCAGCATCCAGGGCGTGCTGAAAGGCCCGACGCTGTTCTGGAACGTGAGGCGCTCCTGATGTCGACCAGCACCACGCCCGAGGCGACCGCCGCCGATCCGGCGCTGCACCTCGCCGCCACCTACCGCCGCGAGATCGGCGCCAGCGTCGAGCGCATCTTCGAGAACGTGTTCGACTGGGAGCACCTCCCCGCGCTGCACGACACCTACTTCACCGCCATCGAGCTGCTGGACGCCGGCGACTGGGGCTGGCGCGTCCGCCTGTCCCGCCCGCCGAGCACGCCGGAGCGCGAGCAGGTGCTGCGGCTCGAGGTCGACCGGGAGCGGCAGCGCTACACGGCGGTCTTCGAGGCGGGCATCGGCGCCGGGACGCGGTTCTGGACCCTGCTGACCCCGCTCGCGCCGCACCGCACGGCGATCGAGGTGCGCTACTACCTGCCGGAGGCCCGCCCCGAGCGGCTCGAGATGCTGGGGACGAAGTACCTCGCCAGCTGCGAGCGGCTGTGGAGCGAGGACGAGGCGATGATGCGCCACCGCGAGATGGCCGAGGCGCGCGCCCGTGCCTGGGCCGCGGCGCCGCGGCCCCCGGCCCTGCCCGTGCCGCTCGGCCCGCGCGCCTCGCTCCGCCTGCCGATGCTGGTGGAGTTCGCCGGCCGGCCGTTCCGGGTGGTCGAGCTCGGCGACGGCTCGCTCGCGGCGCATTCCACGATCTGCCCCCATTGGCTCGGCCCGCTGGACGAGGTGCCGCTGGAGGAGGGCTGCGTGGTCCGCTGCCCCTGGCATGGCTGGCGGTTCGACGCGCGGAGCGGCGCGGGCCTCGACGGCCGCCGCGCCCGCCTGACTCCGGCGCCGGCCGTCGAGACCGCCGCGGACGGGACGGTGAGGCTCGTGGCGCGGGATGGCTGACCCGGCCTTCGAGGCGGCGCTCGACCGGCTGCGGCTGGTGCCGGCCGGCGAGGGCGGGCGCCGCCGGATTCCCCTGCCTGCCCGTGCCAACATCGCGGGCGACACGCTCGGGCGGCACGCCGCGGGGCTGCGCGCCGGCGCCGTCGCCATCCGCTTCGAGGCGCTGGACGGCAGGGTGACGGATATCACCTATGCCGGGCTGGACGATGCGGTCCGCCGCGTCGCCTCGCTGTTCGCCGCCCTCGGCGTCCGGCCCGGCGACCGCGTCGCCATCCACACCGATGCCCGGCCCGAGACGGTGATGGCGCATCTCGCCTGCTACCGGCTGGGCGCCATCGCCACGGCGCTTTCCCAGCGCTACGGGCCGGAGACGCTGCGGCACTGCCTCTGCGACAGCGGTGCCCGCCTGCTGGTGACCGAGGCGGCCGCGTGGCGGCCCGTCGCCGCGCTGCGCGCCGCCTGCCCGGCGCTCGAGCATGTCCTCGTGGTCGGCGGGGCGGGGCCGGGGGAGCGCCCCTTCGAGGACTGGCGTGCCGCGGCGCCCCAGGCCGGCCCGCCGCTCGACACCGCGGCCGAGGACCCGGCCCTGCTGGTCTACACCTCCGGCTCCACGGGGCAGCCGAAGGGCGTGCTGCATGCCCACCGCCTGCTGCACGGCTACACGCCCTCGATCGCGCTGTTCTACGACCTGTCGCTCGACATGGCGGATGCGGTGCTTTGGACGCCGGCCGACTGGGGCTGGCTCGCGGCCTGGGTGGACACGATCTGGCCGGCCCTGCAGCTCGGGCACCGGCTGGTCTGCAGCCCGCATCGCTTCGAGCCGGCCTGGGCGCTCGACTTCATGGCGCGGCACGGCGTGACCCATACGCTGCTGCTCCCGACCGGGCTGAACCGGCTGGCGCAGATCCCCGATCCGCGTGCGGGGCGCAGCCTGCGGCTGCGCTGCATCTTCACCGGCGGGGAGCCCCTGCCGGCCAGCACGCTCGACTGGGTGGAGGAACGGCTCGGCACCGTGCTCAACGAGGGCTACGGCATGTCCGAGGTGAACCACATGATCGGGAATTGCCGGGCGCTGCGGCCCATCCGGCGCGGCTCCATGGGCTGGGAGTATCCCGGCCATGTGGCGGCGCTGGTGGACGAGGCCGGGCAGCCCGTCCCGGACGGCGAGGTGGGCGAGATCGTCACCGTCCCGACGACGCCGACCCTGTTCCTCGGCTACTGGAACCGGCCGGACCTGACCGAGGCGATGCGGCTCGGCCCCTGGGTGCGGACGCGGGACCTCGCGGTGCGGGATGCGGAGGGCTACTTCTTGTACCGCGGCCGCAGCGACGACCTGATCAAGGCCGGCGGCGCACGCATCGGCCCGACGGAGATCGAGGATGCGCTGATGGCGCACCCCGCCGTGGCGGAGGCCGCGGTCGTCGGCGTGCCGGACCCGGCGCGAGGCCAGGCCGTGAAGGCGTGGATCCGGCTGGCGGCGGGCGTGGCCGCCGACGCGGCGCTGGAGGAGGCGCTGCGCGGCCATGTCCGCGACCGGCTCGGCAGCTTCAAGGTCCCGCGGCACCTTGCCTTCCTGGACGAGTTTCCGCTGACCAGTTCGGGCAAGGTCTCGCGGTCGGCGCTGCGCCGGCTCGAGGAGGGCTGAGCGTCCAAGCCGGCATCGCCAGCCGTCCGGCCCTGAGGGGACGGGGTGGGCGATGCCGCCTGGTCCACGGCATCCCCCGCGGGAACGGGACATGCAGCGCGAGGTTTCGGCCGATCGCCCAACCGGTGCGGACGGGACACTGCGCATGACGCACCCTTCCTGCCCGGGCGCCGAGGCCGTAAGGGGGCGGCATGCCTGCTCCCCTCAAGATCGCCGAGGTCATCAATGTCGATTTCTCGCTGCGGCACTTCCTGCTGCCGCTGATGCGGGGCGCCCGGGCGCGGGGGCATGAGGTGGTGGGGCTCTGCGCCGAGGGGCCTCTGCTCGACCTGCCGCGGGCGGAGGGGTTCCGCATCATCCCGGTGCCGATGGCCCGCAGCCTCAACCCGGCGGCGCAGGCGCGCTGCCTGGCCGAGCTGCGCCGGGTGTTCCGCAGGGAGCGGTTCGACCTGGTGCATGCGCATATGCCGATCAGCGGGCTGCTGGGGCGGGCGGCGGCGAAGGCCGCCGGGGTGCCGCACATCGCCTATACCTGCCACGGCTTCCTCTTCAACCAGCCGGGGCCGGCCTGGCGGCGGGGGCTGTCGCTGGCGCTGGAGCTGGCAGCGGGGCGGATCACCGACACCTACCTGACCGTCAGCGAGGAGGAGGCCGCGGATGCCAGGCGGCTCGGCATCCATCCCGCAGCGGTGCCGGTGCTGAACGGGCGGGACCCGGCGCTCTTCCGGCCGGATGCGGCGGCGCGGGCGGCGGTCAGGGCGGAGCTGGGTGCCGGGGAGGGGGAGTGCGTGGTGCTCGCCGTCTCCCGCCTCGTGCGGCACAAGGGCTATCCGGAACTGCTTCAGGCGATGGAGGCGGTGCCGGGGGCTGTCCTCTGGGTCGTGGGCGAGCGGCTGGCGACGGATCACGGCGAGGATCTCGAGCCGCATTTCGCCTGGGCCGAGGCAGCGATGCCGGGGAGGGTGCAGCGGCTCGGCTACCGACACGACGTGGCGCGGGTGATGGCGGCGGCGGATGTCTTCACCCTCCCGAGCCATTTCGAGGGGCTGCCGATGTCGGCCATCGAGGCCATGCTCTGCGGCCTGCCGGTGGTGGCGACGGATATCCGCGGCCCGCGGGAGATGGTGGCGGAGGGGGAGACGGGCTTCCTCGTGCCGCCGGCCACCGTCGGGCCGCTGGCGGAGGCGCTCGGGCGGCTCGCCGGGGATACCGGGTTGCGGGCGCGGATGGGCGCAGCGGGCCGGGCGCGGGCCGCCGATCGCTTCGATGAGGCGAAGGTGGTGGGGCGGACGCTCGATCTGCTCGGCCTCTAGGTCTAATGTGCCTCGGTGAACAGCATCCTGCCTTTCTGGAAGACCAAGCCGCTCCAGGCCATGAGCCGGGCGGAATGGGAGAGCCTCTGCGACGGCTGCGGGCGCTGCTGCCTGCACAAGCTGCGCGACGAGGACACCGACGAGGTGGTCTTCACCGAGGTCGCCTGCCGGCTGCTCGACACCGGGAGCTGCCGCTGCCGCGACTATGCCAAGCGCCGCCAGCACGTGCCGGATTGCGTGAAGCTGACGCCGGCGCGGCTCGCCGTGATCGACTGGCTGCCGCCGACCTGCGCCTATCGGCTGGTGGCGGAAGGGCGCGACCTGTTCTGGTGGCATCCGCTCATCTCCGGTACGCCGGAGACGGTGCACGAGGCCGGGGTTTCGGTGCGCGGGCGGGCAGTGACGGAGCGCGAGGCGGGCGCCCTCGAGGATCATGTGGTGGAATGGCCGGGACGCCTGCCGCGCAAGGCAAGGCCGTCGCCAAAGAAAGGAGAGACGTCATGAAGGATGCCCTGTTCGGCGGCGTGAATGCCGCGGTGCTGACGGCGATGAAGCCCGACCTCTCGCCCGATCCGGCGCGGATGGCGGGGCATGCGAAGTGGCTGCTCGCCCATGGCTGCAACGGCCTCGGCGTGCTCGGCACCACGGGCGAGGCGAACAGCTTCGGCCTGCATGAGCGGAAGCAGATCCTGGAAGGCCTCGTCGCGCATGGCGTGCCGGCGGCGACGATGATGCCGGGCACGGGCACCGCCTCGCTCGCCGATACCGTGGAGCTCACGCTGCACGCCAAGGCGCAAGGCTGCCGCGGCGTGCTCGTGCTGCCGCCCTTCTACTACAAGAACCCGAGCGATGACGGGCTCTTCGCCTGGTTCTCCGAGGTCATCAACCGCGTCGGCGGCGGGATCGCGCTCTATCTCTACAATTTCCCGCAGCAATCGGCGGTGCCCTTCAGCCTCGCGCTGATCGAGCGGCTGCTGAAGGCCTTCCCGGGCGCGGTGAAGGGCGTGAAGGACAGCGGCGGCGACTACGCCAACATGAAGGCGATGATCGACGCCTTCGCCAGGGACGGGTTCGAGGTCTATTCGGGCTCCGACGAGTTCGTGCAGAAGATCCTCGCCGAGGGCGGCGCGGGCTGCATCACGGCGGCGAGCAATGCGAACAGCCATTGGGGCGGCATCGTCTATGCGCAGCGTACCGGTGCGGAGGCCGATGCGGCGCAGGCCGTGCTGACCGCGACGCGCAAGGCGGCGACGAGCGTCGCGCTGATCCCGGGCTTGCGCGAGATCATCGCACGCAGCACGGACGACGAAGGCTGGCGCACGATCCGGCCGCCGCACCTCAAACTGTCGCAGGCGCAGGCCGATGCGGTCTGGCAGGCCTGGCAGGCGGCGGGCGCGCTGCCGCTGCCGGAGCTCGGCGTCAAGGCCGCGGCGGAATGAGCTTCACCGAACCCATGAGATGCCGGGAGCCGGCGACCGGCACAGTGCAGATCGACGACGAGAACATCCGCGTCACGCGCTGGGACTTCAATCCCGGCGCGGAGACGGGCTGGCACCGGCATGGTTGGCTCTACGTCGTCGTTCCCGTGCATGACGGCACGCTGCTCGTGGAGCTGCCGGGCGGCGAGACGATGACGGCGGAGCTTAAGGCGGGCGTCTCCTACACGCGCAAGGCAGGCGTGGAGCACAACGTCGTCAATGCCGGCAGCGCGCCGCTTTCCTTCGTCGAGACCGAGTTGAAAGCGTTGCCGGGTTGAACTGCGGGCCGCTTGCTGCGCATGGTGGCCCGATGGACCAAGGTGACGAGTCTTTCGGGCAGGAGGCCGGCTTCCCCGGCCCCGTGCAGTGGCGGCGTTCGGCCCGGGCAAGGCGCGTGAGCCTGCGGATCGATGTGCGGAGCGGCTCGGTGGTGGTGACCCTGCCGCCGCGGGCGGGCCGGCCGGCCGGCGTCGCGCTGCTGAAGACGCATGCAGCCTGGGTGCGCGAAAGGCTGGCGGCACTCGCGCCGCCGGTCGTCTTCGAGCCCGGGGCGGAGGTTTCGCTCGGCGGCGTGGCGCATGTGGTGCGCGTGGCCGAGGAGCGGACCGGCGAGGCCTGGCTGGAGCCGGGCGCGATCCTGCTCGGCGGCGGCGAGGATGTGGCAGCGCGCGTCGCCGCCCTGCTGCGCGAGCAGGCGGTGGAGCGGGTCGCGGCGCTGGTCGCGCGGCATGCGGCGGTGCTCGGCCTCGCCGCGCGGCGGGTGCGGCTGAAGGATACAAGGAGCCGCTGGGGGAGCTGCGCGCCAGATGGCACGCTCGCCTTCTCCTGGCGGCTGGTGATGGCGCCGGACTGGGTGCTCGACTACGTCGTCGCGCATGAGGTGGCGCATCTCGGCGCGATGAACCATTCGCCGGAATTCTGGGCGCTGGTCGGGCGGCTGACGCCGCACCGGCAGGCGGCGGTCGCCTGGTTGAAGGAGAACGGGCCGGGGCTGCTGCGCGCGGGATAGGGCGGTTTCCGCTCGCCTCGGCTCACGGAACCGGCTCTGGCTTGATGTTCGCGCGAGCAAATTACTCCGACCGGGCGATTCCACCCGATCGGCGTTTGCTCTATTGACCTTCACGGAAGTTGGGTAAGGCTCAGGCCGACGTGCCGGAAACAGCC
>NZ_JCACHU010000150.1:0-78375 GCF_059504005.1 Belnapia sp.
CCACCTCGTAAATCTGGATGTCGCCTAAGCCCGAGACTCCCATGTCCTCCTACAGGCGCATCACGAGCGATGAACAGGTCGGCCAATGTGTCGATGACGTCCGACGAGGAGAGCTTCCGCGCCACGCGGATCGCCAGCGCCTCTCGCGTGAACTCGTCCACCACGCAGAGCATCCGGATCTTCCGTCCGTCCCGGGTCCGGTCCTCGACGAAGTCGTAGGCCCAGACATGGTTGGCCCGCTCCGGCCGCAGCCGAATACAGGAGCCGTCCGCCAGCCACAGCCTGCCGCGCTTCGGCTGGCGCTGCGGCACCGTCAGCCCCTCGCGCCGCCAGATCCGCTCCACCCGCTTGCGGTTCACCGCCCAGCCAGCATCCCGCAGCAGCGCCGTGATCCGCCGGTAGCCATACCGACCGTAGCGCTTCGCCAGCTCGACAATGTCCACCGTCAGCGCCGCTTCGTCGTCCGGCGCACGCGCCGCCTTCCGCTGCGTCGACCTGTGCTGCCCCAGCACCGCGCAGGCCTTTCGCTGCGACACGCCGAGCTCGCGCACGACATGCTCGACGCAGGCCCGCCGCCGCGCCGGGCTCACCACTTTCCCGATGGTGCGGGGCAATGCCCCGCACCCTTCAGGATGACCTTCTCAAGCGTCAGGTCCGACACCGCCTTCCGAAGCCGCGCGTTCTCCCGCTCGAGCTCCCTCAGCCGCCGCACTTGGTCCAGCTTCAGGCCGCAAAACTCGGTCCGCCAGCGGTAGTACGTTCTCTAACTGAGGGCGGGTGCAGGGTGATCCTGATCCTCCTCCCTGGTCCGGCGCAAGGTCGGCTCCGTCACCCCGATCGACCGCACCGCCTCGGCCGCCGACTTGCCCTGACCTATGAGGACCTCGACCTGCCGGAGCTTGGCAACAATCTCCTCCGGCGTATGCGCCTTCTTCCGCGCCATCCCAGACCCCTCCGCAGCCGCCGGACTACCTTACCGGCGGACCACTTCTACGGGGGCGGGTCAAACCGATCCCTGGCGCACAACGCCTGCGAGTGAGGGTGGCGAGAGGCCGGTGCGGCAAGGCCGTGGCGGCGAGAGTGGCGGACCTTGGCAGGGTACCGTATCGCAGCTTTCAATACCCATAGCTCCACCCTGGCGGCACCGCGCTGGCGCGCCTTCATACCTACCGACATGGCGATGGCCCGTGACATCCACGGGCTGGTTCTAGGTGACCTCGTACGGGTGACGGAAAATGCCGGCTGGGTTTCGGCTGAGTAGGTCAGTAAAGGCCGGAAGAATGTCCGGGGCGTCCACGGCCTCGACCAGTCCAAGTTCAACGCTGCCAGCATGTTCTACCTACCCTGCCGGGCAGCGGTAGGTGACGAGGCAAGCTTCTTTCTCAACTTTGCTGGTGAGCAACGGTCGTCACTTAATGTAGAGGCTGCCATCAACCGGCCAATCACGGCCGACCGCGAAGTTGAGGTGGAGCGGGCTCAGCCTGCTGCCCGGCAGGCGGTGCAGCCGCAGCCCATCATCGTGTTGAGCCCTTCCATGCAGGCCATGCGGGAGGAGCTAATGGACGGCGAACAAGAACGGGCTGATGCCCGCCGCCAGGAAAAGGTCGAGCGAGCCATCGACGAGTGGCGGTCCTGTCTGCCGGGTGAAGGTAGCAAAGCTTTCTTCAAGCTTGGGATGGCGCTGAAACGCGCTGAGATGGAGAATTACGAGATTGGCTCGACCCTTCGGTTGGAAGCTGCCCACAGCCGGTCACCTGCTGGGCGCCGCGCCCAGGGTAGCATCCATCTTGCGAAAGGCATAATAGACCGAAACAGGCGATCCTGCAGCGGAAGGGAGGCGCGAAGCCGAGCGGCTGTCCATCGTGGGCCAACGAACCGCCCGAGCAGTCGGCCGACCTCGTCGCCGTTATGAGGGTTTCCCCGATGCTGTACCTACCAGTTGTCGCCCGCCGTCGCTTGCACGCGCGCCTCTAAACTAGGCCGAAGGCGGACGGCGGCTCCCGAGCGTGATTGCTACAATCGTCCGCACGCGACGGAGCAAGAAGCTTATAGGTGGCACCACCAAGCAAGCACCTGACCTTGCATTCGCCGCCTGTGCCCCACCATCGCAGGCGCAATAGGGACGGTGAGTTTATTAGACTGCCGCCAGCCCTAACCTCTAGCCCAACCTGTGCGCTTATATTCACTGAGTTTCATCCACAATTAGCCGATAAATGTGGGTTGGGAGCCGCAAGTTCCCGTCCAAAAACGCGCACATAAACAAGAATTCTTGACGACAGCTTTGCATCCTCAGAAGACCATCACAGAGGGGACAGTCGTTCCAGCTACGAGATTAGGGGAAGTCTTCATGCCGCCACCCAACATGCCCTTAGATGCCCATTTTGCAGCCTTGAGGCCGGGTAACCCGGGCCGGGGCGAGATCATGAGTGCCCACGGGCAGGATGTGAAGGCGGCCCACGTCCCTGGCGGGAAGACTGCCGACACGGGTGATGTGCAGACCATGAGCCTCATGGCCAGCACCGCCGATGTGCAGCCGATGAGCCTCACCGCGAGCACGACCGCTGATACCACCCAGTACACGCCGGTCTGGCGGGAGGATTTCACCTCCTCCTTCGGCAAGATGGAACGCCGCTGGGGCACGGTCGAGTTGAAGACCGGCATCGACGAGGCCACCGGTCAGTCCGTCAACGAAGCGGTGCTGACCAGCACGAAGGCCTCAGGCTGGGCACAGGGCGGCATGATGGTGCCTCCCACGGGTGCCAGCGCCGGGAATGGGTACGGAATCTACACCATCCGCGCCAAGACCGATCCCGGCGAGGGGCCGGGACCCTTCGCCACGCTGTGGCCCGCCACCGACAAATGGCCCGGACCCGAAATCGATATCTTCGAGAAGGTGTCGAAGCTCGACACGGATGGCTACTCGACGGTCCATTACAAGATCGAAAACGGGACGGCTGCGGGCAAGGACGGGTATGATGTCTACAAGTACCTGCCCGACTTCCAGTTCGATATGAGCAAGTGGCACGAGTATGCGATGAAGTGGGAGCCGGGCAAGCTCAGCCTCTCCATCGACGGCACGCTCGTTTACTCCACCAACGTGCATGTGCCGCTGGATTTCGCCCATGGCGGCCAGAACTCAGCCTTCGGTGTCGGCATGCAGCCCGCCTGGGCCGCTGCGCAGCAGAACGGGGACAGCAACGTCCTGCACGTCGACTGGATGAGCTATGCCGCGCCCGTGGAGGCGCCGTCACCGCCGCCACCGACCCCCACCTTGAGCATCAGCGACGCCCCCACCGTGGTGGAAGGCGGAACGCTGGCCTTCACGGTCACGCTCAGCGCGGCCAGCGCAGGTGCGGTGACGGCGAATTATGATTTCATCTACGGCACCGCCACGGCCGCCGACCATTCGGCGACGGCCGGGAGCATCACCTTCGCGCCGGGGGAGACGATCAAGACCATCTCGGTCCCCACCGTAGATGACGCCATCGTCGAGAGCACCGAGAGCCTGACCGTGCGACTAACCAGCCCGTCCGGCGCTACGCTGGCCGACGACCAGGGTGTTGGTAGCATTACTGACAACGACGTTGCGCCGCCCCCTCCTGGCATGAGCGTCAACGATGTCACGGTCAGCGAAGGCGTCGCTGGCGGCACGATGACCTTCACCGTGTCGCTCAGCACCAGCAATGCCGGCTCCTCGCCGATCACCGTCAACTACGCGACGGCGAACGGCACCGCCGCAGCCGGGACCGACTACACGGCCGGGACCGGCAGCCTCAGCTTCGCGCCGGGCGAGACCACCAAAACGGTGGCGGTGGCGATCACCAACGACACTGTGGTCGAGCCCGACGAGACCCTGACGCTGAACCTGTCGAGCCCGAGCGGCGCCACCCTGACGGATGTCAGCGGCACCGGCACGATCACCAACGACGACAGCGCTCCCCTCGTCACCCCGGGGCTGCGGGTGACGGATGCCAGCGTGGCCGAGGGCGGCCAGTTGAACTTCACCGTCAGCCTCAGCACCGCCAATGCAGGGACCACGCCTATCACCGTTAGCTACGGCACGGTCAGCGGCACCGCCTCTAGCGCCGCCTCCGACTATACGGCGCGGTCCGGCTCGCTCAGCTTTGCCCCGGGCGAGTTGTCCAAGGTCGTCACGGTGCAGACCAACGACGATGCCGTGGCCGAGACCAACGAGACCATGACGCTCCGGCTCACCACGCCGACTGGCGCGACGCTAGCGGATGCCGATGGCCTGGGCACGATCACGGACGGCCGGGTGGTCACCGGCACCTCGGGCGCCAACACCCTGACGGGTAGCCTGGGCGATGATCGCATCACCGGAGCACGCGGCAACGACGTGATGACCGGGCAGACCGGCGCGGATGATTTCGTCTTCAGCCGCTTCGACGGCTTCGACCGGATCAAGTATTTCGTCCCGGGTCTCGATGATCTGGTGCTGAACTCGATCTCCAGCACCTCGGTGCGGGCCGCGCCGGGCACGTCCAACGGCGTCAGCGGCATGGATGTGCGCTACGGACCGAGCGGCGACCACGTCTTCCTCGAAAACGTGTCGTCTTTCTCGATCAGCAACGACGTGATCTTCGCTTAGGTCGGTGGGGTGTGCTGTCAATCCTGAGCATGTGGAGTCATCGGTAAAGACGATCTCGACCTCCCACCCAAGGCGGGGCTGCCCGCCTTGGTGCGCCGTCTCACGCCAGCACTCGGGCGGATGCCGGCGCCTGACCCAGGCTTTCTGGTGCCCGCCGCCTATCGGCTGATTACCAGCACTGATGAGCTTCAGCGGCTCGGCAAGGAATTTCAGAATTGTTTGGCGCTGCACCATTGGGGAGCGGCAGAACATCCTGGGTTCAAGCAGTCGTCGCAACACCAGCCTGCGCTGCTCGCAGCAGCTCGTCAAATGCCTCGGCTGGTGTTCGCCACCCGAGCGTCTTTCGCGGTCGGCCGTTGAGCGTTGTGGCCACCGCTGCGAGAGCTGCTGCGCTGTGCGCACTTAGGTCTGTACCCTTCGGGAAATACTGCCGCAGCAGCCCATTTGTGTTCTCGTTCGTCCCACGCTGCCATGGGCTGTGCGGATCGCAGAAATAGACCTGCACGCCAGGAGCGATGCGGAGCTGCGCATGCAGGCTCAGCTCCGCACCCTGGTCCCATGTCAAGGATCGACGCAGCTGCTCGGGCAGCGTCCTGATGGCGCGCTTGATGGAGCCGCATACCGCCTCGGCGCCATGGCCCGCGAGGGCAGGTCCGTTCTTCAGCCGCTCGCCTTCCCCGTGCCCTGGCATGCGCGGCAAATGGAGCAGCATGGTGAACCGCGTCGTACGCTCGACCAGAGTGCCAATTGCCGAGCTGCCCAGCCCCAGGATCAGGTGCCCTTCCCAATGGCCCGGCACCGCCCTGTCGACCACCTCAGCCGGACGTTCGCTGATCATGATCTCAGGCGTGACATGCGACTTGCCCCGACCGCGGCTGCGCGCCCGTGGCATCCGCAGCGCCCGTCCCGTTCGCAGGCAAGCGGTTAGTTCCCGCCGCAGCGCGCCGCGTCCTTGCACGTACAGCGCTTGGTAGATCGCCTCGTGGCTGATGCGCATCGTCTCGTCACCAGGAAAGTCTAGCCGCAACCGCTTGGCAATCTGCTCAGGGCTCCAGGCCTTGCCCCAGCGACGGTGCTGCCGCCCATGGCGCCGGCTTTTCCAAGAAACAACAGGCCCGCGAGCCGAGGTTCCGCCAGGGCCAGCAATCTCCCCAGCCAACCGGTCCGATGTGCCTGGCCTGAAGACGTTCGGCTTTCCGCCGGTGCGTGATATCGAGCTGGCTGCCGAAGAAGTAGCGCAGGGTACCATCCGCATCGAACACCGGACTGATGTGGACGGACAGCCAGATTCCCTGCCCGTCCCGGCGATAGTTGAAGATTTCCTCCTCAACGTGCTGGTGCCCGGCCAGGGCCTCAGCGATCCGCCGGACCACTGCCAGATCGGTGTCGGGTCCTTGCAAGAAGCGCAAGTTGCGTCCAAGGGTCGCTGCCCGGCCATAACCCGTCATCGCACAGAAGGCATCGTTGCAGTAAACAACGGGACAGTCCGTGCGGTTGGGATCCGCCAGCACCATCGGCGTGTGCGTCATGTCCGCCGCGGCCCGAAAGGCGATCGGGTCAATGGCGCCCTGGCTCAGGAGGGAATCCTCCTGCCAGCCGCGTGTTCCGTCCTAGCCACGCTCGCTTTCCGAAGCACCGTGCTCCTCCTCCGCCGCTGCCGGGCTTGCCCCGCCGCCAACCGGGAGACTGCCCCGCGCGGCCATAGGTACCTGCCTAGCAACGCCAGGGCTGGCCTGCCTTTCCGCACACCTCACAGCAAACAGCCGAAAGACATCGCTTAGCTGGCGGCGGAGGTTCGGCTCCGTGCGGCTGCGCATCGTCCGGCGGGTGGGCCCTGCCAGATCGTCCCGTGGTAGGGACCGACTACAGCGCACTAGCTTTGCCAACAGCTTGTGGATCCGCCAGCCATCAAGGTCCATCGGCGCAATTCGCCAGCCCTTCGCTTCCGTCGCCATGGCGCGCCTCGACCTGTATGTGCGAGGCACCGGCGCCGAAAGGAAGCCGCGGGTGGGCCCGCTCCCGCCCCTTGCCGCCCCGTGTCAGCCGCTCTGGCGGAGCCCCGCGGGGTAGAAGCTCTTCCGTTGCACCCAGCGGAAACCTTCGTGCTTGGTGATGGCAGCGATCTCGATCGCGCCGCCGACGCTCTTCGGCAAGAAGATAGCGAACCGGACGAAACCGATCGTCGTCTCGACCAGGAAGCGCGCAAGGTCGATCGCATCCTGGATCGGCATGGCAGGGACCGACAGCGTCGCGTAGAGATCGCGGACCAGCTCCTGCTGCAGCCGGGTGGCGTCCTGGTGCGGCACACCATGCCGCACCAGCGCTTCTCCGATGTCGAACCCGAGGCCGAGGACCAGACGGTTGAGTGCCTCGTACTGCCCGTCCCACAGCACGCCGAAGCTGTTTTCGTCCATGATCCGTCGTGGTGGGGGACAGTCGCGCTCCGCAATGTTGACCTCCCACACTTCGGCGAGCGGCCGACCGGCAGAATAGCCGCAGATCCGAAGCTGGAGGTTGGTCGGTTCCGGGCAGCCTGCGGCTTTCTCCTCGAACAAGAAGGCACGAAGCCGCTCTGCCACCTCGTCCATGGTGTAACTCGCCGGATCCAGCCGCCACTCCGGATATGCAGTGTCACGCCCGTCGAAGCGCCGCCGCAGGTCCTTCAGCAAAGTCTCGACGGACTCACGGCCAATCCCGCCTGATCCCGTGGACATCGCCCCGACGGGCAGGCCGTCGCAGAGGTTCGTGATCTTGTTCGCGTGAAGGTACACCTGCCCGCTGCCCATGGTGCCGGCGCTATCGGCGGCCATGACGACGCCGTCGTTGATCTTCACTGAGACGATGATGGTCACGATGCAGCTCCCGTGCCGGCGGCATATCGCTGGCGACACCGACCGAAGATTCTGCTGCGCATTCGGTTCCGAGAAGATCCCTGGCACCACGCCGGTCGTGTGCAGGGTTCTCCGCGCGGGGGAACACACAAAGTGCAGTCTCGTCGTGGGTCGTCCGGTGCCAGGTTCACTCACCCGCTGCAGACAGGATATGCGGCGCGGGCGGCCGCTCCGGCAGAGCGGCGCCGGCCGGCCCTCTGCGGGCGGTCGCGGTCCCGCACCCGGCGATCGAGTTCCGTCGTCGCGCATGACGAGACATCTCCAGCCACAGGTCCACTGTCATCCCAGCTGGGCAACCGCAACCGTGCCTCAACGGCGGTCGGCCGCCTGCGCCTCGTCCAGTTCGCGCGGATCGACGACAAGCATCTGGACGAGGGCTCCGGCGCCGTTTGCCTGGCGCGTGATCGTGGTCGAGACACGGCGATAGGCCGGAAAGGAGAGACCCTCGAGCAGCTCCTCCTCCGTCTCAACAATGTAGGTGCCGGCCGGCTGCGGCCCCCCGGTGCTCTTCATGGAAAACGGGCGTCGGAACACGAGGGTGCTGGTGTGCGTGCGGGTGGGCATGATTGCGCTCCTGCGCCGCTCCGTTTGCCGAAACATTCGGGTTCGTGAGCAGCCCGCCCCAGGCAAAACAGTGCACCTCCTGCGGAGGCATCGCCGACGAAGCCGCAGCCTAAGGTTCTTGGCGACTTGCTCCCTCGATGTGGTGACAACAAGCCCTATCCCCTTATCACAATACAGCGTGTGTGCCTGTCGGTGCATGGCATGGCACGCCGCATGGAGCGGCCTTCCCGCATACCCGGCCGGTGCCCCAGGCCAGGGACGACGCTGGCGCTTATTGCGGGGGTTCCGCGACCGGTCGAGTACGCCCTCCGGGCACAGGAAGCGGCACAGCCTCCCCCGCGTTGGTGTCGACACCACGGCTTGGTGGAGGATTGCATGACGCTTCGGGTGGTCTCGTCCGGCGACGGTCCGGCGCTGGCGATTCGCAACCATCTCGTCCCACTGGTTCGGGAGCGTGGCACCCTCGAAGTCCAACGCGACAGGGTGCGGATGATCGCGCTCAGGACTGACGAGTGGGTGTTCGAGCACTGGACCCCGTTCAACGACCTCATGCCGGGAGAGGCCTCCTCTCCCGGATACCGCCGTGCCCTGCAGCGGCAGCACACCGAGCCGGACCTGCCCTACGGGCTCGATGTGTGGCATGCCGGCGCGAAGGTGCTGAGCGTGCTCTGGGCCGATGACGGCGCCTTCGAGGTCAGCGACTTCGTCCGCGGCGGCTGGGAGGCGGAGGCGCTGGCATTGTAGCGGCCCCTGCGCATCCGCGCACACTCGGTCGGCGGCTTTGCACGGCTGCCATAGGCCCCTGGGCGCGCCATATGGCAGCTACATGCCGGCCCGGGTCTCATCTGGGCGGCCGGCAGGCGCGAGGAGACCGGTGCTGCGCATCCCGACCCCAAGATCCCGCGGCATGGCGGCATGAGCGCGCTGCGCACCCTCCGATCCCGAACCGTGGCGGGCAGCCGCTTCCGCCAGTTCACGCAGATCCGCGACCTGCCGGTCCTGATCGTGGATGAGCCGAGCGGCATTGCCGATCCTGACCCGGCGCCGGAGCCGCTGGAGGTTCTGCTGGCCGCGCTCGGCTCCGATCTCACCATCGGTATCCGGGCCGGTGCGATCGCCCGGGGCATCGCGCTCTCGAGCCTCGCGCTCGACCTGGAGGCGGACATCGCCGCCGCTCCGATGGACATGGTGCAACCAGCGCTGCTCGGTCTCGAGGCGGTGCGCGTCGCGGTCCATATCGAGGCCAATGTCCCGCGAGAGGCACTGGCGGCGCTGGTGACGCGAGCAACCTTGCGGTCGCCGGTCGCCAATACTCTGCACGACGGGACCGTGCTGAACGTTGGCCTGGCCGAAGCACAGGGACGCTAAGCGTGGGGCTGCCTCGCTCTCTGAAGTTCCGGCGGGTCCAGCTGGCCGGCACGATCGCGGATGGCTGCCGCCACCGCGTCCAGCACCAACCGGATCCGCGGGATCCTGCGGTTGTCTTTGTGCACGGCGAGCCAGATCTCGACCGCGGCTTGCGCCACGGGCGGCCGAAGGCGTTGCAGCCCGCCCGGCAATGCATCCCCTCGCAATCGGGGCAGGCACGTCATGCCCTGACCGCACAACGTGGCTTGCAACTGGGTTTCTGGACTGTCGGTTCGCAGTACCGCGGTCGCGCGGGGGGCGAACTCGGCAAGCCAGTTGGCAAGCTGCGGCACCTCCGCCCCGTCCAGTCCGGTCACCAGCCGATGGCCCGGGCAGCCGGCCGCAAAATCCGGTGGGCCATGGCGCTCCAGATAGGCAGGGCTGGCATAGAGGCCGTGCGCCATAGTGCCGACCCGCCGCGCGACGAGGTCATGCTGCTCGAAGCGCGTGAGACGCACAGCAACATCCGCCTCCCGCATGGCGAGGCTCATGTGCCGCACATTGGCCAGCAGCTCGATGCCGATCTCCGGGTTGCCGAGCTGCAGCGCGCAGAAGGCGGGCGTCAAGACGTGGCTGGCGAGCGTCTCCACCGTCGTGACCCGCACTACCCCTTCCAGCAGGGCATCGCGGCCGCCAACCGTCCGCTCCACCGCGAGCGCTTCCGCCTCGACGCGTTCCGCCTTGCCGAGCACCGCCTCGCCCGCCAGCGTCGGGACATAGCCGTCCGGCGTGCGGTGGAGCAGCCGGGCGCCGAGGCCGCTCTCGAGCGAAGCGAGGCGGCGGCCGACGGTCGACTGGGTGACGCGCAGTTCCCGGGCAGCAGCCGAGAGACTGCCGGTCCGGACGATGGCCAGGAAGAAGCGGAGGTCATCCCAGTCCAGCAACGGCTCGTCCACGCCTCCCTTCCTGCCGGGCATCGGCAGGACATGAAAGCAACGAACGGAAGCACTGCCGGGTTCGGTCGCCCGGCTCAGTCGTCCTCGCGCGGAATGTCGGGGGTGTCGGGATTACCGGCGCCGGGGCCGTCATGCGGCTCGACCCTGTGGGTCTCCCGCATCAGGGCCAGGGCGTCTCGCAGGGTGCCCGCCCAGTCGCCGCCATTCGTCTCGTGGAGAGCGCGCAGCCGGGGCGTCAGGCGCGCGACCAAGGCCGCGTCTTGGTTATTGGGGTCCACTGATCACTTTCTCCGCTTCGGTTCGGGGGCGTGCAGGCTGCATCGGTCATGGCCCCGCGCAGGAAGCCACGGCCGCGCAGGGGTTCAGGCCGGGCGCCGGACCAGGCCGGGCGTCAGCAGGGCAGTTCGGTCGCGGGGGCCGCGGCAGGCGCCGAGCACCGCCGCAGCGGATGCGGTGCCCGCTGTCGCGCCGCCGACCGCCCTGGAAGCCGTAGGCCAGGCCCGCGAGCAGGTTGCCGATCAGCACGGCGGAGACCAGGAAGGCCACGGCCCAGACCGCGAGGCCATGCAGGATGCCGTCCGTGTCGTTGGCCGTCCCGGACAGCCGGGCTGCGATGTAGCCGCCCGCCGCGAGGGCGAGGGTACTGGCGATGACGAGCCAGATCGCGGCGCCGATGCCCATCCGGGCGGCGCCCGGTGTGGCCTGGGCGACGGCGTCAACCGCGGTCGCGCCGATCGCAGCGCCGAAGATATTGAGCATGGCCGCGATCACCGCGGCGATGAGGCTGCCGGCGATGACGGCGCCCCAGAAGATGTGGGATGGCAGGGCCGGCCCGCCTTCGGGCAGGAAAGCGGCGGCTCGGACCGTGCTGGCCGTGTCGGATGGCATGGGTGTGGCTTTCAGGGATGAACTGCCCAGCGACCCAACGCTGCCCGGCCCGAGGGCGGGGCGCTGCATTTCCGCATAGGCACTAACCGCCTTTGCCGCCTGCCCGCGGCACCAGCCAGCCACCACTTTGGGAGGCAGATGGCGGACCAGCAGCCCATTCGGGCCCTCCGGCTGGGCCGTGGGCTCCGTGCCCAAACCGGAGATGTCCCAGCGTGGCGGATGACGTGAAGGCCGATGCCGAGGTGGTGGTCCCGTTAGTCGAGGAGCACCTGGTCATCGCGCGGCGCTTGGTCGAGACCGGGCGTGTCCGCGTCCATCTATCGACCGCCACCGAGGACGCGCTGGTGCGGGAGACGCTGCGCGGCGAGCGCTTGGAGGTTGGGCGCATCGCCCTCGGTCACGAGGTCGCTACTGCACCGGCTGTGCGGGAGGAGGAAGACGGCGCGGTCCTCGTCGTGCCCGTGCTGGAGGAAATCCTGGTGGTGGAGCGCCGCCCCGTCCTCAAGGAGGGGCTCAGGATCCGCCGCATCGCCACGACCGAGACGGTCGAGGAAACGATCCCGTTGCGCCGCCAGATGGCGAGCGTGGAACGCTTGTCCACCGCTGCCCCTGCAAGCAGCCCCGAAGCTCAAACCCGTCCCGAGGACGGTGGCGGAGACCCAGGATGACCCAGACGACCCTGACCGCCCTCTACGACACGCGCGGCGATGCCGACACCGCGGCCGAGCGGCTGGTGACGGAAGTCGGCCTCGCCCGGTCCGACATCGCGGTGACCGCCCAGGAGACAGGCCGGGACGCGGACGCGGCGGAGGGAGGCGGCTTTCTTGCTTCCCTGAAAAACCTGTTCGTGCCCGACCAGGACCACAAGACCTATGCCGAGGCAGTCCGCCGCGGCGGCTTCCTGCTGACTGCGCGGGTAGAGCAGCGCAGCGCCGAGCGGGTCATGGACATCCTGGAGGAGCACGGGGCGGTCGACCTCGACGATCGCCAGCAGTCCTGGCGCACGGAGGGGTTGAGCAGCCAGCAGGCCACCGGCGCGGCGGCCCTCGCTGACGGTACCGTGGCTATCGCTGCGGTGGCTGCACCGCAGCAAGTGCCCGTGACGGCGCCCGCCGCGGCACCCGTGGAATCTCGCTCTTCGAGCAACGACGAGAAGATCGAGCTCGTCGAGGAGACCCTGCGTGTCGGCAAGCGGGCGGTCAGCGGCGGCCGGGTGCGCGTGCGCAGCTACGTGGTCGAGACGCCGGTTGAGGAACAGGTGTCCTTGCGCGAGGAGCATGTCGACATCGAGCGTCGGCAAATGGACCGTGCCCCGACCGCGGCCGATGAGGCACTGTTCGCCGAACGCGTGATCGAGGCGACCGAGACCGGCGAGGAAGCGATCATCGCCAAGGACGCCCGCGTCACCGAGGAGATAGTCGTCCGGAAGGACACGGAGGAGCGGGTCGAGACGGTGCACGACACGCTCCGGCACACCGAGGTCGAGGTGGACGATACCCGCGTGACCAATGCCAAGGGCACCGCCGCGGCGCCGTCATCATCGTCGGGCCGCCTGGACCCCGCGCCGCGTCGCTGACCGCCGCGGTCGGCCGCGACCGGACAGGAGGGGGCGGTGCCAGCGGGTGCCGCTCCCTCTCCACCACCCCTCGCCTGTGGCGCCCCTTGGCGCCGGCCTGGCGCAACCGCCCTGCCTGTTCTGACCGAGAGTCGCCGACCCATGTCTCAGATGACCAGCCCCATCACCCAGGCGGGCAACGCACAAAAGGGCACGCTCCCCGCCTCTGGCCTGCGAGAGCTGAGAGCGATCACCCAGCGCTTTCAGACAGCGGTACCGCGCACCGCTGCGTGGCAGCTCGCCACTACCTTCCTGCCCTTGCTGGCGCTGCTCGCGGCGATGCAGGCCGGCCTCGCCTTGGGCTGGTGGTGGGTGCTGGCGCTAGGCCTGCCGGCGGCAGGGTTGACGGTGCGCGTCTTCGCTCTGCAGCATGATTGCGGGCACGGCTCGCTGTTCCGCACGCAGCGCGCCAACGACCTGGTTGGGCGGCTGTGCTCGCTGTTCACTTTCACGCCCTATGGGCACTGGCGGCGGCAGCACGCCGGGCACCATGCGGTCTGGAACGACCTCGACCGCCGCGACCGCGGCACCGACATCTACTCGACCTGCGAGACTGTTGCCGAATACCGGGCTATGGGTCGCAGGCGCCGCCGTGGCTACCGCATCCTGCGTCATCCGCTGCTCATGCTTCTGGTATTCCCGCCTCTGGTGTTCCTTGTGCTCTACCGCGTCCCGTATGACGCACCGGTCGGCTGGGGCCGGGAGCACCGCAGCGTGCACCTGACGAACCTTTCGTTGCTCGCCTTTTACGGTGGCTTCTCGGCGCTGCTCGGCATCTGGCCGGTGACAGCAAGCATCCTCGCCGTGATGGTGCCGGCCAGCATCGCCGGCGTGTGGCTCTTCTCGGTGCAGCACCGCTTTGACGGGGTGCATTGGGCTCGCCACGCGGCCTGGGATCGGGTGGCTGCGTCACTCGCGGGGAGCTCCTACCTGCAACTGCCGGCGGTTTTGCGTTGGTTGACGGCGAGCCTCGGCTTCCATCACGTGCACCACCTTGCTCCTCGCATTCCGAATTACCTGCTAGAGGCCTGCCACGACGCGCACCCCGCCTTCGCCACTGCACGGGTGGTCACGCTGCGTGAGGCTTTCTCGGCGCCCGACCACCTGCTGTGGGACGAGGAGGCCGGCCGCATGGTGACCTTCAAGGAGGCCGAGGAGGGCGCTGCCCAATAAAGGGCTTGATGGTCTTCGCGGCGGGCCAGGCTTGCTCAGCCGAAGCGCAGCCTCGGCGGCGGCCCCTCACGCTGGCCGGTTCCGACGTCGCCTAGCCTTGGGCGAGGCTTGCGCCGCCCTGCTGGACGCACCGACAGCTCTGAGGCAGACCTGAGTGACCGATGGGAAAAGCGCGACGTGACATCCGGCGCGATGATGGCCCGCGGTGGGGCCAGGGTCCTTGCCTTGATGCAGTCCGGATTGGGGAACATCGTGACGATCACAATATACCATGACCCGAACTGCGCCACGTCACGCGACGTCCTGGCGCTCATTCGCAACAGTGGCGAGGAGCCGGAGACCATCGAGTACCTGGAGGCGCCGCCCTCGCGTGAGACGTTCGTAGGCTTGCTCCGGCGCATGGACATCCCCGTGCGCGACTTGCTGCGCCAGGAAGTGCCGCCGTACGAGGAGTTCGGTCTCGATGACGTCAAGTGGGCTGACGACGCACTGATCGACCTGATGCTGCGGCACCCCGTTCTGATGAACCGCCCGATCGTGGTCAGCCCGCTTGGCGTGCGGCTGTGCCGGCCATCGGAGACGGTCTTGAACATCCTGCCCGCCTCGCAAGAGGGCGCCTTCCGCAAGGAAAATGGTGCGCCTGTTATTGATGACCAGGGAAGACGCGTTGATCGGACTGCTTTGGATTGAGCGCATCCCGGACAGGGCCAGTCGCGCTGGCATATGCACTGACTCGGCGGCACCGAGCACCACCCCGTCCGTGCGGGCCGCGGGGGAAACGCGCCTTCATAGCGGGCCGGGATGAGGTTCCGTTGCCGACGTCACCCCCAGGGCCTTGAGCGAGCATGACGGCGAGATCAAGCCGGCACGAGGCAGAGCTGGAAGCGGAGAACGAACGCCTGCGGACCGAGCTTGCCGCCGCTGAGAGCCGTGCCGCAAAGAACGCCGAGGTGCGAACGCACGAGCTCGCCGACGCGCGCACGGATCTCGCCAGTTCCAAGGCGCTGAACGCGGAGCTTCGCCGGGCTAACGCCGAACTGGCGGAGAGCGAGCGGCATCGGAACCTGCTGTTGTCCGAGCTGAACCACCGGGTAAAGAATATCCTTGCCACCGTGCAGGGACTTGCCGCGCAGACGCTGAAGGGAGTCGGTGGTGATCCTCGGCGCTTCGCCCGGCACTTCGGAGCGCGGCTGCGGACCTTGGCGCGGGCGCACGACATGCTGGCAGCGGGCGGGTGGGAGCCGGCCGGCATCGAGGACACCGCTCGGAATGCGCTGGCGCCGTGGCTGGGGACCGGCCGGGCCGTCCAGCTCAACATCTCGGGCGGTTGCCTCGGCGTGATGGTACCGCCACGACAGGCGCAGGCGCTGGTACTCGCCTTTCACGAGCTGGCCACCAATGCGACCAAGTACGGTGCGCTCTCCGTTTCCGAGGGGCGGGTCGAGATCCGATGCGAGGCGGGAGCGGGCGAAACTGTAACGATCCACTGGGCAGAGGCGGAGGGTCCGCCGGTGGTAGGACCGCCGGACCGGCGGGGCTTCGGCACCCGGCTGCTGGAGCGCGGCCTCGCAATGGACCTCGGACCCGGCAGCAGCGTCGAGCTGCACTTCGAACCGGCCGGTTTGCAGGCGGCGATCCGCTTCCTCCCCGCGCAGGGACCGCATTGGCCGATCAACCGCCATCGGAGTGCCTAACGCCCGCATGCAGGCTGCCGGTTCAGAGAGTGTTCGCCCCCGGTTCTCAACGCTGCTCCCGTCGGCCTCCTCACAACCTGTCTTCCTCCGTTGACCTGGCGCATGCAGGCGCAGGTTCGGCCCGGGGTTTCGGGACCACCCTGGTCATGCATCGGTGGAACGGAGCCGGCTCTTCACTTCGGATCCCAAGAGCACACGGATCCAGCTGCCAGGCCTTGCCGCATTGAAACTGCAGGGTTTTCGGGTCTGGGATCAGTGACCCGTCGAGCATGTCGCAGAGCCCCTTTGATCCTGTCGCCCAGGTCGCATCGGGTTTGGAGGTTGCAGTTCCGCTCCCGCAATGTGCCCGACAGCACGGCACGCCGGAACTGTTACCGGCGTTTGACCTTTCGATCTCCAGCCCAAGGAGTCGAAAATGCCGGACGACAAGCAGAAGGGTACTGGGGAGCCCGGTTGGACGGAGGAGGAGAAGGGCCAGGGAGCCCCTAAAGCCAGCGACGCGGGCGAAGCCGGCGACGCGGTACCCAAGGCAGGCTACGGTGGCGACGACCGCGCCGCGACGGAAGCCGCTGCGGCGCAGGTGGATCGGGACTCAAAGGACGAGGGCAGTCCCGGGGACCATGAGCAATGACCGACCCGCATTCAGTCTGACACTGGACGCCAGCGTTGTGGGGCAGCCGGAGCGCAATCGATGCTGGATGAGATCGTGCCTGCGGGCGCGCCTTGGTGTAGCATCGTACCCCGCGGCCGCACCCTACGCATCACCGACTTGCACGGGCGGCAGGCTGTCGACTTCCTCTGCTACAACGCGGCGGCGCCTGACGAGCGGTACCACGCGCCCAACACCATGAAGGCGGCCGGCACGATCTTCCTGACGGCCGGACACGTTCTCTATTCGGACATCGCGCGTCCGATCTTCACCATCGTCGAGGACCAGTTCGGCGGCCATGACACGATCGGCGGATGTTGCAGCGCGCCATCCAACCTCATGCTCTACGGCGTGAGGGACTGCCCGGGCTGCCGCGAGAACTTCCTTCAGGCTCTGGCCCGCCATGGCCTGGGCCGGCGAGACATCGTGCCCAACGTGAATTTCTTCATGCGCGTGCCGGTCGAGACCGACGGCGCCGCCGCGATTGCGCACGGGGTCTCCCCGCCAGGCTGCGAAGTGGCGTTGCGGGCGGAGATGGATGCGCTCGCCGTGATCTCCAACTGCCCGCAGGTGAACAATCCCTGCAACGGCTACGACCCGACGCCGATCCGGGTGCAGATCACCTGAGCGGTGTGGGCTTTTTCATTGTCGCAACCACATGCCGATTGCCTGCTTGGGCGCCGGCGCCGGCGCCGGCTCCCGCTTCGACCGCCGCCACCTGACGCCGTCCAGCGACAGCGCGTGCGCCCCAGGCGGCGACCGGAAGCCTCAGCCTCGCCCAGGCGGCACCCCTGCGCCCGGCCTCGAGCCGGTAGGAGCCTCAGGCGAAGCCTAGCTTGACCCGGCCGAGTCCGGCGAAGCTGGCCGCCAAGCTCAGCCCTGCCTCCGGCGCCACCGCAGGCGAGAGCCCGTTCACCACGAGCACCGCCCCGGCCGGCAGCCCGCCCGACTGCCGGGCCGCATCCGCGGCCAGCGCCAGCGCCGCCCGCAGGTTGACGGCGGGTCCGCGCGGCCGCCGCCTCGCTTCGGCCAGGGTGACGGCGACGCTGCCTGCCGGCAGGGCGCCGCCACGGCCAACCGCGACATGACCGAGGCCGCACAGATCGGCCGCCAGCAGGCCTGGGCCAACCGGCGGGTCGCGGAAGCGGCTGCCCGTCACGTCGATGGCCGGATGCACCGCAGCGAAGGCCGGAAGCCCGTGTCCATGCTCGGGCAATGCTTCGGCCAGGACCGCGACAAGGGCCGCGCTGGCCCGCGCATGGCGCAATGCGGCCAGGGGCAGGCTGGCGCCGTCGGGCAGCAGCCGCCCCTCCAGCATCGGTCCGGCGAGCCGCACCCCGTCCGGTCCCACCGCCAGGCGGATCCCGCAGGTGGCGAGGCCCAGCTCCTCCAGCATCTGGGCCGCCAGCTCATCGCCCTCCGCAGGGCTGGCCGGCATGAGGGTGTCCGGCAGCGCAGCCAAGGGATTGCCGGTCTCGAAGGCCCCAGCCAGGCAGGCTGCCGCCTGCCGCCGCGCCGCGTCCCGCATGGGCCTAGCGCGCCGGCGGCAGGGCGATCTCCTCTTCGGCGAACCCCCCTGGCGGTGGCGCGTCCATGTTGATCGCCGGGGCACCGCCGGCATTGCCATAGAGCTGTTCCGGCAGCCAGGTCACCAGTCCGGGGAAGACGTAAACCAAGATCATGCAGAGCACCACGATGTAGATGAACGGCATGCAGCCGGCGAAGATCTGCTCCAGCCGCACATGCTTCGGCGCCACGCCTTTCAGGTAGAAGGCCGCCATGGCGACGGGTGGCGAGAGGAAGCTGGTCTGCAGGTTCAGCGCGATCATCACCCCGAAGAACAGCGGGTCCACGCCGAAATCATCCAGCAGCGGCAGGAAGATCGGCACGAAGATGACGATGATCTCGGTCCACTCCAGCGGCCAGCCGAGGATGAAGATCAGCAACTGCGCCAGGACCATGAAGGTGAACTGGTTCAGCGGCAGCGACTTGAAGAAATCCTCCACCAGCTGCTGGCCGCCGAGATAGCCGAAGACCGAGGAGAATATCGCCGAGCCGACGAAGAGCCAGCACACCATGGCCGAGGTGCGGGCGGTGAGGAACACGCTTTCCTTGAGCTTGCCCCAGGTGAAGCTGCGATAGATCACGGCCAGTATGATGGCGCCGAGCGAACCCATCGCCGCCGCTTCCGACGGCGTGGCGAGGCCGAGCAGGATGCAGCCCAGCACCAGGGCGATCAGCAGCGCCAGCGGCAGGAAGGAGGTCACCAGCGACCACAGGATGGTGGTCAACGGCACCGCCACCTCCTCGCGCGGCAGCCGCGGCGCGACGCCGGGCTTCACGACGGCGATGCCCATCGCATAGAGAACGTAGAGGCCGGCCAGCATCACCCCCGGGATGAAGGCCGCGGCATAGAGCTGCACGACCGACACGCCCGCGGTGGCGCCGAACAGGATCAGCATGATCGAGGGCGGGATCAGGATGCCGAGGCAGCCGCCTGCGGCGATGACGCCGGTCGCCAGCTTCACGTCATAGCCCGCGCGGAGCATCGGCGGCAGCGCGAGCAGCCCCATCAGGGTCACCACCGCGCCTACGATGCCGGTTGCCGTGGCGAAGAGCGCGCAGGTCGCGAGCGTCGCCACCGCCAGGCTGCCGGGGATGTTGCCGGAGGCCATCTGCAGGCTCCGGAACAACCGATCGAGGATGTTCGCCCGCTCGATGATGTAGCCCATGAAGACGAAGAGCGGCACGCTGATCAACACGTCATTCGCCATGATGGCGTAGGTGCGCTGCACCAGCAGGTCGAAGATGCGTTCCTGCATCCCGAGATAGCCGAAGATCAGGCCCATCGCCATCAGGGTGAAGGCGATGGGAAAGCCGAGCATGATGAAGAACAGGAACAGGAAAAGCTGGGTGAGGCCCAACACGCCATCGGTCATGGGGGTTATCGTCCGGTGTGTTCGTCGGCGGCGCGTTCGCCGGGGATTCGTCCGCTCGCGGCCATCTCGCGTGCCAGAAGCTCGGGGTCCTTCTCGGCGGCGGCCGCCAGGATCTGCTGCTCCAGCTCTTCCACGTCCGAGAGGCGCTGCGGCCAGACGCCGCTGCGGATGCATTGGATGCAGCGCACCACCTCGACCAGCCCCTGCAGCAGCAGCAGCACGCCGACCACCGGAATCAGCAGCTTGAAGGGCCAGATCACGGGCCCGGTCGGGGAGAACATGCTGCGCTCGTTCTGCCGGAAACTCTCGGCGAAGAAATGCCAGCCGGAGATCATGAAGGCGAAAATCGCCGGGAAGAAGAACAGGATGAACAGCACCAGGTCGAACCAGGCCTGGGTGCGCGGGCTGAAGTTGCGGTACAGGAAATCGCCGCGCACATGCCCGTTGCGCGACAGCGCATAGGCGCCCGCCATCATGAACAGCGTGCCGTAGAGCATGTAGGATACGTCGTAGCCCCAGGTGGTCGGGGCACGGAAGACGTAGCGGACGAAGACCTCGTAGACCACGACGCCGGTCAGCACGAGGATTGTCCAGGCGAAGGTCTGGCCGACGAAGGTGCTGAGCCGGTCGATGCCGAGCAGCAGGCGCTGCATGCGCGTTCCCCCAATGCGAACGAAACCCGCTGCCCGGCAGTGCCGGGCAGCGGGCTGGCTTGGCGCGTTCAGCCCTGGCGGGCGAAGAAGTGGTTGTAGGAGATCACCGGGCTGGCTTCGTAGCGCAGGAAGAAATTGCCCACGCGCCGGCACCAGTCGCGCTGGCTGTCGCAGATCTTCTTGAACAGCGGACCATTGACCGGGGAGGAATTATCGGCCTCCAGCCTGGCGATCACCCGGTCCCAGGCCTGGAGCTGGGCATCCAGGACCGGGCGCGGCGTCGGCCGGACGTTCACCCCCTGCTGCTGCGCCATGGCCTGGAGGTCGCGCGAGAAGCGGTCCTGCAGCTTCCAGCTCATCTCGGCCGAGGCGGATTCGGCGCCGTGACGGATCACCGCCTTCAGCTCGTCCGGCAGGCTGTCATACTTGGTCTTGTTGAACAGGATCTCGAAGCTCTCCACCCGCTGGTGGTAGCTCTGGATCATGTAGGTCTTGGCCACGTCGGGGAAGCCGAGGACGCGGTCGGAGGAGGGGTTGCTGAACTCCGCCCCGTCGATCACCCCACGCTCCAGAGCCGGAACGATCTCCCCGCCCGGCAAGGAGACGACGGCGGCGCCCATCTCGTTCATCACGTCGGCGGCCAGGCCCACGGTGCGGTATTTCAGGCCGCGGATCTGGTCCGCCCGCTCGATCGGGGTCTTGAACCAGCCGAGCGGCTGGGTCGGGATCGGGCCGGACAGGAAGCCGACGGTGTTCACCTTCAGCACGTCCTGGGTGAGCTCGCGGTACAGCGCCTCTCCCCCGCCCTGGTAGAACCAGCCGAGCAGCTGGTTGGCATCGCCGAACCAGGGCGGCGCGGTGCCGAACAGGCTGAAGGCCTTGTTCTTGCCGAACCAATAGGCGCAGACGCCATGCCCGCCATCGAGCGTCCCGGCCGAGACCGCGTCCAGCAGCTGGAAGGCGCCGACCACCGCGCCGGCCGCCAGCAATTCCAGCCGCAGCCGGCCGCCCGCCATGGCGTTGACGCGGTTGACGTAATCCTGGGCGAATTCGTGGAAGATATCGCGCTGCGGCCAAGTGGACTGGAAGCGCAGCGTCACGGTCTGGGCGCGGCTGACATTGGGCGTGGCCAGTACGGCGGTCCCAGTGGCGCCGATCGCGGCGACCTTCAGCAGGCCACGGCGCCCCGGGACCGATGTCTCGGTATTGGACATGTCTTCTCCCTGCGGAAAGGCGCCAGATTTGAAGTGCCTGGGCGCCATTGCTCCATCGTTCTAGATAACCTGCCGGAAACCCGACCGCAATGCCGTCCTGGGGTTGTACGGCCGACGGATCCGGCGTGGCATCGGCCTCCTCCATGCGGCCCGAGACACCTTTCCGGCTCCCGCGATCGCACGGCTGTTAGGCAGACGAGCCCAGGCAGCGTCCGACCGGTCCTGCCCCGGGACGGGTGGCTGTTGGTGAACGCCACCGCGGTCTCCCTTGCTCCACGAATGGAGCGGCGGGCAGCACGCCTCCGCTTCGGCTGCCCCAAGGCCTCCCATCAAGCTGCCTTCCTGGTGCGGAACAGCCCCCTCACGAGCCCTGCCGCTGGCGCCAGCACGTATCCGGCGAGCGGGACGGTCAAGGCGCCCACCGCCAGGCCCAGCACGCCGGAGACTAGGGCGGTTACCAGCCAGGACACAGCGCCGGACATCGCCGGCAGCAGCTTGCCCGCCCAATGCGCCAGGTCGTGCACCAGATGGCCGGGCGCGGTGACGCCGAATTCCTCCAGGCCATGGAGCACGATGCCACCGCCGACCCAGAGCATCGCAGCGGTGCCTATGATCGCAAGGACGCGCAGGAAATGTGGCATGCCAGCCACCAGCCCGCGACCGAGCGCCTGGGTCACCGGGCGCAGCGCCCGGTCGGCACCGGTCGGCGCCTCGGCCGGAGCATCGATCATTGGGATGGCGGCAGGCAGCACGGCGCGCCGGCCGACCACATCGGGCGCCGGGGCGGCCTTCTGCGGGATCATCCCCCCGCTTCCGCGAAGACCCAGCAGGGTGGAGACCGGGCGCTCATTGACCGCCAGCGAGACGCCCAAATCGTCGGCCTTCACGATCAATGCCACCGCGCCATAGACCAGCAGCGTCACGCCGATGCCGACGACCGCCAATATCACGGCCTGCGCCACCGTGGACTCTCCCGAAAGCCCGGCCAGGGTCAGCGCCATGATCTCGGCTGAGAGAATGAAGTCCGTATGAATGGCGCTGCGCACCCGCTGCTGCTCGAGCGCTTGCAGGTCCTGCTGGGCGGCGCTGACTCTTTCTCCATGATGCTCGGCTGCATGAGGCCGCAGCGCCTGCAGCACCTTTTCGAAACCCTCGTAGCAAAGGTAGGCACCGCCCAGCATCAACAGCGGCGTGATGATCCAGGGCGCAAGCCAGCTCAGCGCCAGTGACCCGGGCAGCAGGTACAGCAGCTTGTTCTTCAGCGAGCCGAGCGCGATCTGTCCGACGATCGGCAACTCCCGCTTGGCAGCGAAGCCGACGACATAGCGGGGCGTCACCGCCGCATCGTCGATGACGACGCCGAGCGCCTTGGTGCCGGCTCTGGCGGACTGGGCCGCGACATCGTCCAGCGACGCAGCCGCAACCTTGGCCAGGGCCGTCACGTCGTCCAGCAATGCGATCAGCCCAACGCTCACGGAGGCATCCCTCGGTTCGCCGCAGATGAACAGCTCTTCATCATCTGCGCAAAGCACCGGAAGCGGATGCGTTGCAAGGGCGGAGGAAAATTCCTCCGGTTCCCAGCAAGGCGGCGCCTCCTCCTGCCGGGCGGCACGGCCAATTGTCGACGGTGCCGTGGTTGGGTCGCCTCATCGATAGATGTTCCGCCACATCACCCATAAATGAGGTATTCGACCCGGATTTTCTCGCAACGGTTGAGGGTGGGCCGGCGCCTCAGCCAAGCTGGTCAACATCGCCATAGCTGGCCGCAGGCCTTGCAATGCACGGCGTCCAGGTCATCGCGCTGCAGCGTGCGTCAAGAGCGTGGGTGCAGCACTTCCCCGCCGGACCGAAACACGGCCTGCGCCGGCCGGAAAAACAGCGCGATCCCGACGATCGTCATTACCGCCGAGGGCAGTTCGCCGCAGGTGCTCGCGGGTCGAGAGCGCCGCCCCTGGTCCGCGGAACACGCCCCTGACAATGCTGCGGTGATGACCAGCGGTCAGAGGCCGCAGCGGGCAACGGCCATGGACGGGCGCCTTGACACGGGTTCCTGTCCTTAGGTTTCGGGCGTCGTCCCGTGCTGCCAGGCCACGCCGGCCTCGTCCATGAGGAGACGTCCTGCCGCCTCGCTGTCTGCCCAATCGGCCCGCAACTGTCCCTTGAACACGACGCGCTGGATCCCCGCCTGGATCAGGGAGGCAGCACAGGCCGCGCATGGCGGATGGGTGATGTAGGCCGTACAACCGGCGAGCGAGACACCCGAGCGCGCGGCCGTGGCGACGGCGTTGGCCTCGGCATGCACGGAGAGGAGCAGCTTGGTCGGACGATGGGCGAGACGCTCCGGAAGGTCGGTCACTCCGCGCGGGAACCCATTGTAACCGGTAACCCGGATCCGTCGGTCGTCGTCAACCACGACGCAGCCGACCTTCGTCGTGCGGTGCTTGGACCAGTCCGCGATATGCGTTGCCAGTGCCAGAAACCGAGCGTCCCAACGAGCGGAGATGTGTGCATTGATCATTTCCCGGCCACAATGGCACAAACGGCTTGCCGGTTCGAGGTCAGAGGTTGTCGACGGCCCTGCTGTCGGGTGGTGGTCTCGCCGAAGCGCAGCCGCGGCCTCAAGTCATTGAGGATGGACTCGAAGCCTTGAACCTCGACGGCGACATCCACCGACCCGCGGGGTATGGCCAGCGCGTGCAGCGCTACCGCAGCGAGCCACTCCGCCGCGGCGCCGAACCGCCTCCCGAGGCCCCCAGCCGGTGACAGGAGCGGCGCTGACAACAGCCGAACGGCGCTTTCCGCCGCCTCGACCTTGATCCCGCGGGTAGACCGATGCTTCCGGTGCCACGTTGCGCAAACGACGGCAATGGTCACATCATCCGGCGGCGCATCGCCAATGAGGAGGAAAGCCCATGCCTGCATCCCTGCGTGCCGCGCCGATCGCAACCCTCCTCCTTGGCCTCGGGGTTGCCCTTCCGGCCACTGCCCAGACACCGACCCCGACGCAGGTGATCGAAGCGTTTGAGGGCGTCCTGGGACCGATCCGGACCCATCGCCCGAGCCACCCCAAGGGTACCTGCGCCGCCGGCTACTTCGAGGGCACCGCCGAGGGGGCGCGGCTGTCGGTCTCGCCGGCCTTCAGCGGGCAACGCGTTCCGACCATCCTCCGCTTCGGGGTCGGCGGTGGTCCCACCGCCGCCGACACCAGCCGCAGCACCCGCAGCCTCTCGATCCGCTTCCAGGTGCCCAACGGCACGCCCTGGGACATGGCCAACATCTCCGTTCCCATCTTCGGGGCACCGACGCCCGAGGCATTGGTCGAGGGTCTTCGCGTGCGCAGGCCCGACCCAGCCACCGGGCGGCCGAACCAGGCGGCAATCGACGCATTCGTCGCCGCCAACCCGAAGACCACGCTGCAGGGGAGGTGGCTCGCCGCCAACGCCCCGCCGGCGAGCTGGGCAACGACGCCCTACTGGGGCGTCAACACCTTCCACTTCCGCGGCGCCGATGGGGAGGTCCGCCCGGCGCGCTGGGTATTTGAGCCTGTCGCCGGAACGCAGCGCCTCAGCGACGAGCAGATGCGCAGCCTGCCCGCCGACTTCCTGGCCGAGGAACTGCGGGGCCGGGTCGCCCAGGCGCCTGCCGCTTTCGACATGATGTTGATCTTCCCGCAGGCCGGAGACGACCTGAACGACCCGACCACAGCATGGCCCGACGACCGGCAGCGCGTAACCGTAGGCCGGCTGACGGTCACCGAGGTCGCCGCTGGGCCGGGCGGCGCCTGCGACCGGATCAGCTTCCTGGCACTGGCCAATTCGCCCGGCGTCGAGTTCAGCGACGATCCGACGCTCCGTGCCCGACCGGCGCCCTATGCGGTGTCGCTTTCGAAGCGGACGCAGCCTCAGTAGCGACAAGCCACAGGCGAAGGCCGCGATGTCCGTGGCCGGCTCCTCATGGCGACGGCGGCACCAGGCGCCATGCCGGGCGTTGTGTCCGTCAGCGCGGCAGCCGGTGGGCTGACGGCGTCGGTCGCCGTTTCGGCGCGTAGGGAGGAAATCGGGATGGGTATCATCGCCTGGATAGTGTTCGGGCTCATTGCAGGTTGGATCGCCAGCAAGATCATGCACGGCCAGGGTTCGGGTCTCACGATCAACCTGGTGCTCGGCGTGGTCGGTGCGTTCGTCGGCGGCCTCCTGATGAGTGTCATAGGCGGCGTCGGCGTCACCGGCTTCAACCTGTGGAGCCTGCTGGTCGCAGTCCTTGGGGCAATCGTTGTGCTCTGGCTCTACAATGTCCTGTCGTCGCGCCGGCGTGTGTCCTGAGCCTGCAACCAGCCGCGCCGCCGACTAGGCTGCCGCCCGCCCGCGCAGCCCGGAGGCGCGCTCGACCGGGCTGGCCTGGAGCAAGGGCCAGCTTGCACGACGCCTGAAACCATTTTGGCTGCCGAGGCCAAGCTTGCGGAGCGCATGCCCGGCCCGAACGGGTTCGGGTGGAGGTGTCGCGCCTGGATAGCGCCCGCGACCAGGCGTCCGCGGCTGTTGGAGCCTCGAGGCCCGCAATGTCGAAACCGGCCATGTCGGCTGGATGGCGGGGCGGCGCCTCACTGGGCTTGGGCGGCAGGCCATAGCCGGGGACTAGCGGCTGGGAATTGCGGCCTCCGGACATCAAGCTCCTAGGACACGGCCCGTGCCGGCAGGCTCCGCGTCCGTCCGGTTCGGCGCCGTTGCGCAGCATGCTGACGGTCCCTAAGCTGCCCGGCAGCGAGGGAGTCCTTGACCCATGCCGCGCGCGCCCGCCGGGCCCTGACCGTCATGCCCGGCTCCCTGCCCATTCTGGTCGCCGGCGGCGGCATCGGCGGCCTCGCCGCCGCGCTCGGCCTCGCCCGGCGCGGCATCAACAGCCTCGTGCTGGAGAAGGCGCCCGCGCTCGGCGAGATCGGCGCCGGCATCCAGCTCGGCCCCAACGCCTTCCATGCCTTCGACCAGCTCGGCGTCGGCGACACGGCGCGCGCCTTGGCCGTCTATATCGACCGGCTCCGGCTGATGGATGCGCTGGATGGCCGGGAGATCACCCATATCGACCTGGGCGAGGGCTTCCGCCGCCGCTTCGGCAACCCCTATGCGGTGATCCATCGCGGCGACCTGCACGGCGTCCTCCTCAGGGCCTGCCGCGAGAGCCCGCGTGTCGCGCTGCGCACCGCGAGCGCCGTGCAGGGCTACGAGCAGGAGGGCAGCAGCGTCGCCGCCCTGCTCGCGGATGGCAGCCGCATCGCCGGCGGCGCGCTGATCGGCGCGGACGGCCTGTGGTCCAGCATCCGCCGCCAGCTCGTCGGCGACGGCCCGCCGCGCGTCTCCGGCCATACCACCTACCGCTCCGTCATCCCGACCGAGCGCATGCCGGAGGAACTGCGCTGGAACGCGGCGACGCTCTGGGCCGGGCCGAAATGCCACATCGTCCACTACCCCCTGCAGGGCTGGAAGCTCTTCAACCTCGTCGTCACCTACCACAACGACGCGCCGGAGCCCGTCGCCGGCCTGCCCGTCGCCTTCGAGGAGGTGATGCGCGGCTTCGAGCACATCCACCCGCGCGCACGGAGCATCATCCGTCACGGCACCGACTGGAAGCTCTGGGTGCTCTGCGACCGCGACCCGGTGGAGCGCTGGGTCGATGGCCGGGTCGCGCTGCTGGGCGATGCCGCGCATCCGATGCTGCAATACATGGCGCAGGGCGCCTGCATGGCGATGGAGGATGCCGTGTGCCTGGCGCAGATGGTGGAGGCGCATCCCGGCCGCATCGAGGCAGCGCTCGAAGCCTACCGCCGGCGCCGCCTGCTGCGCACCGCCCGCGTCCAGCTGCAGTCGCGCGCGGTGGGCGAGCATGTCTACCATCCGGCCGGGCCCCATGCGCTGCTGCGCAACGCCATCATGTCGGCGAAGAGCTCCGAGGAATGGTACGAGGTGATGGCCTGGCTCTATGGCGGCCCGCAGGACGAGCCGGCGCCGGAGGCGGCGTGATGCCGGGCCCGCCGCCCGACATCCAGGACAAGCCCGGCTTCCTCATCCGCCGCTGCCAGCAGATCGCCCTCGCCCTCTTCCTCGAGCATTGCGCCGAATACGACCTGACGCCCGTGCAATACGCTCTGCTGAAGGCGGCCGAGGCGGAGCCGGGGGCCGACCAGATCACCCTCGCCGGCATGGCCGCGCTCGACCGCTCCAACGCCGCGCGCCTCGCCGCGGGCCTCAAGGCGCGCGGCCTGCTGCACCGCGCCGCCGATCCGGCCGACTGCCGCGCGCGGCGCCTCACGCTGACGCCGGCCGGCCAGGCTCTGCTCCGCCAGGCCGCCGCCGCGGTGGAGCGGGTGCAGGAGGAGCTGCTCGCCCCGCTGGCCCCGGCCGAGCGCCGTGCCTTCCTCGCCGCCCTCGCCCGGATCGCCGAGGCCGGCAACGAGACCTCGCGGGCGCCGCTGCGCCTGCCGGAGACGACCGACGCCGCCTGAGGAGACACCGATGGACCAGCAACCGAGGCCGGGCCGCCTGCACGGCTACTACCGCTCCACCGCCGCCTGGCGGGTGCGCATCGCCCTGAACCTGAAGGGCCTCGCGGTCGAGCACGCCTTCCACCACCTGCGGCGCGGCGAGCAGCGGGCGCCCGCCTATCTGCGGCTGAACCCGCAGGGCCTGTTGCCGGCGCTGGAGCTGGAGGGTGGCGCTGCGGTGCTGACCCAGTCCCTCGCCATCTGCGAATGGCTGGAGGAGACGCACCCGGCGCCGCCGCTGCTGCCGGGCGATGCGGCGCAGCGCGCCCATATCCGCGCCTTCGCCCAGGCCATCGCCTGCGACATCCATCCGGTGCAGAACCTGAAGGTGCTGGCCCGCCTGCGCGGCCTCGGACTGCCGGAGGAGGCGGTGACCGGCTGGGGGCACGACACCATCGCCGAGGGCCTCGCCGCCTGCCAGGCGCTGGCGCCGGCGGGGGAGGGGCCCTTCCTCTTCGGCCCGGGGCCAGGCCTCGCCGAGATCTGCCTGGTGCCGCAGCTCTTCAATGCCCGGCGATTCGGCGTCGACCTCGCCCCGCTCGGCCGGCTGCTGGCGGTGGAGGCGGCGTGCCAGGCGCTCCCCGCCTTCGCGGAGGCCGCGCCCGACCGCCAGGCGGATGCCGAATAGGGACCGCGGCCGTTTCCACCCGTCCGGGGTTTGCCCTACCCGCAATGCCCCGGCCGGCCCTCGATGAAATCGAGCAGGCAGGGGGCGTAGCGGTCGGTGAAGCCCGGCTCCGCCCCGCCGCCATGGCCGGCGAGCCCGGCCGGCCGGTCGAGGAAGAGCAGCCCCTTCACCCGCCGCGTCATGGCGCGGAACAGTCGGGCGCGTGCCGCCGGGTCCGGGTCGTACTCGTCGCCCTCGAAGGTGGCGACGGCGACGCGGGCCTCGGTGTTGCGGGCGCGCTCCAGCACCTCGCGCAGTTCCGCCACCGCCCAGGCCCAGGCCGGGCTGCCGCGCGGCCCATGCGCCGCCGGGGCGATGGCGACGACGCCGTCGACCAGGCCCGGCTCATCCAAAGCCTGCAGCGCGTTCCAGGCACCGCGCGACTGCCCGCCGACGACGATCCGCTGGTAGCCCTGCGCCCGCAGCGCCCGCAGCGCGCCATGCAGCCAGCTGGCGGCGGTCTCCGTATCGTCCACCATCGGGTCGCGGTCGAAGCGCAGCACGTCCCAGCCGGCATTGTTGAACAGGCGGACATGCGGCTGCGGCTGGCTGCCGCGGCTGTCCTGCCCGCCCGCGGCGCGGCCATGCGCCCAGACATAGGCCCCACGCGCCGCCCGCGCCCCCTGCCAGAGGAAGCGCCCATCCGGCACCAGCGCCCAGCCCGGCCCGCCCTGGATCGGCCGCGACGGCGCCACCGGCGGCGCCCCCTCCTGCCCCGGCCAGACCACGGCGAGGTCGCGCGCATAGACCCGGCAGCCCTCGTCCCGCGTGCCCTCGCTGACCCATTGGGCGCAAAGGGCCACGGCCCGCGCCTCGGTGGTGGCGAGGTCCGGCTGCGCCGCCGCCCAGCCCCAGGCGCCGCTCGGGCTGACGGCGAAGGCGCGCGGCGTCGCCTGCTGGAGGAACCGGGCATAGTCGGCGCGGCCTTCCGCGCTGAGATGGGGCACCGCCCCCGCATCCAGCACGGAGGCAGGCTCGGCGGCAGCCGGGGCGGCGAGGGCCAGCATCAGGGCTAGCCACAAAACTCTGTGATATCCCATGATTGTGAGGGAACCATGGGAGCCGCCGCAAAATCAACAGAATTGCCGAGCCTCAGCCGCGGCGCGGCACCACCAGCCTTGGCCGGATCACCTGCACCGCCTCGTCCCGCTGGTTGAGGGTGGTGCAGCGCACCCGGAGCATCCCCTGCTGCGGCTTCGACTGGCTCGGCTTGACCTCCACCACCTCGATCTCGACGCGGAGCTCATCGCCCGGCCGCACCGGCCGCGGCCAGGCCAGCTCCTCCATCCCGCCGCCGATGATGCCGCCCACGGGGCGGAAGTCGCTGCCGATCAGCAGTTTCATCGTCATCGAGGCGGTGTGCCAGCCGCTCGCCGCCAGCCCGCCGAACAGCGTGCCGCGCGCCGCCGCATCGTCGAGATGGAAGGGCTGCGGGTCGTACTCACGCGCATAGGCGATGATCGCCTCCGCCGTCACGGTCAGGCGGCCGGAGCGGAAGACCTGCCCCGGCGCGAAATCCTCGAGATAGCGTTCCTCCATTGCCCCGCCCCTTCAGCTGCGGGCGGAGTTTGCCCTCGCGGCGAGCGCCAGCGCCAGCACCCCGCAGCCGGCCACCGCGAAGGCGCCGCGATAGCCGATCACCGCCAGCCCCAGCCCGAAGGCGAGCGAGCCGGCGCTCTGCCCGAGGAAGAGCGCGAGCGCGAAGGCGCCGACCGCCGTGCCGCGCGCCTCCGGCAGCGCCTCGGTCGCCCGGGTCTGCAGCACGCCGTGGAACATGTAGAAGGCGAGGCCGAGCACCACCTGCAGCCCCGCCACCACCTCCCACCGCCCGGCCATCGCCAGCAAGCCGAGCGAGAGGGCGATCGCCACCCCGCCCACCGCCAGCAGCCCGCCCTCGCCGAAGCGCGCCAGCAGCGGCCGCGCCATCCGCGTATAGGCGAAGGCGCCGAGGCCGAAGCCGGCGACGATCAGCCCCGCCTGCGCCGCGTTGCGCCCGAAGCCCTCGATCAGGAAGGAGCCGGTGAAGGGAAAGGCTCCGCCGAAGAGCCAGAACCCGTCGAAGAAGGCGAGGCCGATCAGCCAGCGCCCGGAGGGCCGGCCGAGCAGCTCGAGATAGGCGCGCATGCCCCGCCCGCCGCCGCCCTCCTCCGGCTGCCGCCAGAGCAAGGGCCCCAGCCGCCAGGCGAGCACGCCGGCCACCGCCAGCGCCATCCCGCCGAGCAGCAGGAAGGGCAGCCGCCAGTCCGCCGCCTCCGCCACCATGCCGGAGACCGGGCCGGCGACGAGCTGCGCCATCACCATGCCGGTCAGGAAGCGGCTGATGGCCACCTGCCGCTCCGCATAGGGCACCGCATCGGCGATATGGGCCATCAGCAGCGGGATGACGGCGCCGGCGAAGAAGCCGCTCCAGGCCCGGAGCGCGATCAGCCCCGGCAGCCCGGTGGCGAAGCCGCTCGCCACCAGGCCGAGGCCGAAGAGCAGCACCGCCCCGCAGGCGATCCGCACCTTGCCCAGCCGGTCGCCGAGCGGCCCGGCAACCAGCTGCACCAGCCCGTAGGGCAGCACGAAGCCCGCCACCACCGCGCTGGCATGGGAGACGCTGACATCGAAGGCCCGGGCGATGGCCGGCAGCAGCGGGTCGAGCATCCGCATGCCGGAGCCGGTGGTGAAGCCGGCAAGCGCCAGCAGGGCAATGGGGATGGCGGGCGGCATGCGGCGCCGATAGGGGCCCGCAAGCCGCGGGGCGTCAAGCGGCGGCGGTCAGCCGGCGGTCGGGTCGAGCGTCGCCGCCACCGCCTCCTTCTTCTCCCGCGGCAGCAGCTTCATCGCCAGGATGAAGGCCGAGAGCGTCAGGCAGATGGCGTTGGTGAGGATCAGCGGCCATTGCCCGAGCAGCACCCCGTAGGTGAGCCAGAGCGCGAAGCCGATGACGGTGACGGTGTACATCCGCTTCGAGATCGCCTCCGTGTCGCGGGTGCGGATGACCTTCCAGGCCTGGGGCAGGAAGCTGGTGGTCGAGGCAAGGGTGGCCAATCCGCCAATGATGGGGGCGGCGTCCATGATAGGCATATCCTCCGGCGATAGGCGTTGGCCTGTAAGCGGCGGTCCGGGCCGGTGGTTCCGTTGACAGCCGCGCCCGCCGCGCCGAGCCTGCGGCGCGGGAGGACTCATGACGGACCGATCGGACGCGCCGCTGCTCGGCCGTGGCTTCGCCTGGCAGCAATTGCGGGTCGGCCAGCGCTTCCGCAGCTTTGGCCGCACCGTCACCGAGCATGACCTAATGGGCTTCGTCGCGCTCACCGGGATGCAGGAGCCGCTCTTCGTCGATGCGACCCATGCGGGCGCGCTCGGCCCCCGCCCCGTGCCGGGCGCGCTGACCCATGCGCTGATCGAGGGGATGGTGCTGGCCGGCATGGCGCACGGCACCGGCCTCGCCCTGCTCGAGACCCATATCCGCCCGCTGGCGCCCGTCCGCGTCGGCGACACGATCCATGCCGAGGTCGAGGTCACTGCCATCCGCCCGACCAGCGGGGGCGGCCGCGCCGTGGTGCGCAGCGCCATCCGCGTGCTGAACCAGCGGGGCGAGCCGGTGATGGACTACGACGCGACGCGACTGATCGAGGGAGAGGATTCCGCATGATTGCACGCCGCCTGCTGCTGGCGCTCGGCGCCGCCGGCCTCGCCGCGCCGGCCATGGCGCAGGGCAGCTTCCCCGACCGGCCGGTGCGGCTCGTCGTCGCCTTCCCGCCCGGCGGGCCGACCGATGTCGTCGCCCGCATCCTGGCCGAGCGCCTGGGGCGGGAGCTCGGCCAGCCGATGGTCGTCGAGAACCGCGGCGGGGCCAACGGCAACATCGCCGCCGAGGCGGTGGCGAAGGCGGACTCGGACGGATACACGCTGCTCTACAACACCTCCTCCATCGTCATCAGCCGCGCGCTCTACCGCCGCCTCGGCTACGACCTGCTGCGCGACCTCGTGCCGGTCTCGCTGACCGCCGCCTCGCCGCTGGCGCTGGTGGTGAACCCGGCCGCGCCGCCGCGCAGCCCGGCGGAGTTCATCGCCTGGGTGCGCGCCGATCCCGGCAAGCTCAGCTACTCCTCCGGCGGCGTCGGCAACATCTCGCACCTCGTCACCTTCCTGGTGCTGCGCCATCTCGGCGCCGATGCGGTGCACATCCCCTATCGCGGCACGGCGGCGGCGCTGACCGATGCGGCGGCGGGCAACGTGCAGTTCACCGCCGACACGGTGGTGACGGCGCTGCCGCTGATCCAGGAGGGGCGGGTGCGCGCCATCGCCGTCTCCAGCGCCGAGCGCTCGCCCCTGCTGCCCGAGGTGCCGACGATGAGCGAGGCGGGGCTGACGCCGCCCGGCTTCGACCTCGGCGCCTGGCAGGGCATCCTCGCCCCGGCACGCACGCCGCCGGCGGCCATCGCCCGGCTGAACGCCGCCATCGCCGCGACGCTGGCCGATGCGGAGATCCGCGCCCGCCTCGCCGCCCAGGGCGCCCGCCCGACCGGCGGCAGCCCGGCGGACTACGCGGCCTATCTGCAATCCGAGATCGGCCTCTGGACCAAGGTCGTGGCCGATAGCGGCGCGACGGCGGAGTGAGCGGCGGCATCGCCATCCGGCCGGTGGAGGCGGTGGACCTGCCGGCCCTGCCCGGCCTGCTGGCCCAGCTCGGCTATCCGATGCCGGTCGAGGAGATGGCCCGCCGCCTCGCCGCCGTCCGCGCCGCGCCGGACCATGCCGTGCTGGTCGCGGTGGGGGAGGGGGCGGTGCTCGGCCTGATGCATCTCTTCCTTCGCCCCGCGCTCGAGAAGCCGCCGGAGGTGGTGGTGCAGGCATTGGTGGTGGAGGCGGGGCTGCGCGGCTCCGGCCTCGGCGGCCGGCTGCTCCGCGCCGCCGAGGACTGGGCCCGGGCGCGCGGCCAGGCCTCCGTGTCGCTGCATTCCGGCATGGCGCGGGAGGCGGCGCATGCCTTCTACGCGGCGCAGGGCTATGCGCGGGTCGGCAGCGCCGTCCTGTTCCGGAAGTCGGTCTAGGCGGTCACCCGCCGCACCCGCTCGCTCTCCGTCTTCAGCTGCCCGCAGGCAGCAAGGATATCCCGCCCTCGCGGCCGGCGGATCGGGCTCGAATACCCGGCATCGTTGAGGATGGCGGCGAACCTCGCCGTCTGCTCGTAGGTGCTGGTCTGGTAGGGGCTGCCCGGCCAGGGGTTGAAGGGGATCAGGTTGATCTTGGCCGGGATGCCATGGAGCAGCCGCACCAGCTCCCGCGCCTCGGCCTCCGAGTCGTTCACCCCGCGCAGCATGACGTATTCGAAGGTGATCCGCCGCGCATTGCTCGCCCCCGGATAGCGCCGGCAGGCATCGAGCAGCTCCTTGATCGGATACTTCCGGTTCAGCGGCACGATCTCGTCGCGCAGCTCGTCGGTGACCGCATGCAGCGAGACGGCGAGGTTGACGCCGAGCTCCTGCCCGCAGCGGTCCATCATCGGCACGACGCCCGAGGTGCTGAGCGTGATGCGGCGGCGCGACAGGCCGATGCCCTCGCCATCCATGATGATGCGCAGCGCCTTGGCCGTGTTCTCGTAGTTGTAGAGCGGCTCGCCCATGCCCATGACGACGATGGTGGACAGCAGCCGCGGCTGGTCGTCCTTCGGGCTTGGCCATTCGCCGTAGCTGTCCCGCGCCGCCATGAACTGGCCGACGATCTCGGCGGCGCCCAGGTTGCGCACCAGCTTCTGCGTCCCCGTATGGCAGAAGCGGCAGGAGAGGGTGCAGCCCACCTGGGTCGAGATGCAGACGGCGCCGCGGTCGGCATGGCGGTCGGGGATGTAGACCGTCTCCACCTCCTGCCCGTCGCGCCAGCGGAACAGCCACTTCCGTGTCTCGTCCGCACTCGTCTGCACGGTCGCCGCCTCGGGCCGCCCGACAGTGAAGCGCTCGGCGAGCTTCGCCCGCATCGGCCCGGCGATGCTGGTCATGGCGGCGAAGTCGGTGACGCCCTGGTGGTAGATCCAGTGCCAGAGCTGCTTCGCGCGGAACGGCTTCTCGCCGAGCGCGGCGAGCTCCGCCACCAGCTCCTCGCGGGAGAGGCCGACAAGCTCCCGCCGCCCGTCCGGCAGGGTCGCCTCCGGCGGGTTGAACAGGGCGGACTTGGCGAGGATGCGCTCGCGCTCGGCGCTGGTCAGATCGCTCATCGGCGGCCTCCTGCGGGGCATTCCTTGCTGATCGCGTCATAGGCGGCGCTGAAGCCGGCGAGCGGGAAGGTGTCGGAGGTGGTGCCCCGCCCGTTCGCCCCCGGGCCGCGCACCAGCATTTCCCGCCCGTTGCGCATGGCCTGGACCACCATGGCGCCGTCCCGCGCCGCGGCGGTGGAGCCGGCGGTGTAGAAGGGCAGGTCGGAGCCGCCGATCACCGCCACCGCCTCGGCATTGCGCGGATAGGCGTAGCCGGCCGAGACCGTCACCGTATCCCGCCGCCCCGGCCGGTGCGTCACCGTCAGCATCACCCCCTGCCGGCTGGCGCGGGTGAAGGCGTAGCAGACCTTCTGCCCGCCCTCGCTGTAGGTCGCCGCGATCCAGGATTGGTACTCGCCGAGCTTCTGCGGCCGCGCCTGTTGGGCATGGGCCGCCGAGGGGGCCGCCAAGGGCGCGGCCTGGGCGATGGCAAGGGCGAGGAGGAGGCGGGGAAGCGCACGCATGCCGCTGGAAGCACCTGTCAGGGCCGGCCCGGCGCGGCCGCGGGGGAGGGCGGCGCCGGCTCGGCGGAGGTCGGATGAAGGTGGGGCCGCGGGGGTGGCGGTCTCATGGCGGTAGATAGGCCCGCTGTCGCGCCGCAGCAACCGGGCTGGTGCCCCGGCGCGCCTCCGCTTATGCAACCCGGCCATGAGCGACGCTCCCGACCGGCACCTCGCCGCCCAGTACGAGGCCTTCCCCTACCCCGCCCGCGACCCGCGGGAGGAGGCGCGGCGCCTGATCGTCGGCAGCCCGAGCCATCTCCGCGAGGTCGACCACTGGATCTTCGGCGGCCGGCGCCCGGCCTCCGCCCTGCTCCGGGCGCTCTTTGCCGGCGGCGGGACGGGCGACGGCACGATCATGCTGGCGCAGCAGATGGCCTGGGCCGGCCGCCCCGGCGAGGTCACCTGGCTCGACCGCAGCGCCGCCGCCCGCCGTATCGCCGAGGGCCGCGCCGCCGCCCGCAAGCTCGGCAACCTCCGCTTCGAGAACGGCTCCCTGCTCGACCTGGCCGGCAGCGGCCTCGGCCCCTTCGACTACATCGATTGCTGCGGCGTGCTGCACCACCTGCCGGACCCGCTGGCTGGGCTCCGGTCCCTGGCCTCGGTGCTGGCGCCGGGAGGCGGCATCGGGCTGATGGTCTATGCCCCGCATGGCCGCACCGGCGTCTACATGCTGCAGGACGCGCTCCGCCTCCTCGCGCCGGAGGGCGAGGCGCCGCCCGCCCGGATCGACCTCGCCCGCCGCCTCTGGCGCCAGGTGCCCGAGACCGCCTGGCTGAAGCGCAACCCCTGGCTGACCGACCACATCTCGGGCGGCGATGCCGGGCTCTACGACCTGCTGCTGAACCCGCGGGACCGCGCCTACACGGTTCCCCAGCTCGCCGAGCTGGTCGCCGCGGCCGGCCTCCGCATCGCCTGCTGGGTCGAGCCGGTGCGCTACGACCCGGATGCCTACCTCCCCGACCCGCGCCTCCGTGCCCGCACCGCGGCGATGACGCCTACCGAGCGCGCGGCGCTGGCCGAGGCCGTCACCGGCAACATGGGCATCCACATCCTCTACTGCCGCCGCGCCGAGGAGCCGGAGCCGGAGCGCCCTTGGGAGGACCCGGAGGCCGTCCCCACCCTCCGCGAGATGGACGGCGCCGCCCTGGCGAAAGGCCTGCCGCGCGACGGCACCCTGCCCGTCACCTTCGACGGGCTGCGGGTGAACCTGCCCCTGCCGCGCCTCGCCGGCGCCATCCTCCAGCGGGTCGACGGCCGCCGCAGCTTCGGCGCCATCGCCGACGAGCTGGCGGCCAACGGCGTCTCCCGCGAGGCCTTTTGGCGCGACCTCGCCGCCCTCCGCCGCAGCATGGAGGCGATGAACCGCCTGCTGATCGCCGCCCCGGCGTGAGGGCGGCCATCGTCATCTTCGGCGCCGCCGTCCGGCCCGACGGCAGCGCCAGCCCGACCCTCCGCCGCCGGGTGGAAGCCGCCGCCCGCTTCGGCGCCCGCCTGCCCGACCCGCTCTATATCCCGACCGGCGCCCGCGGCCGCTTCGGCCCGGCCGAGAGCCATGTCATGGCCGACCTCCTGCGCTCCTTCGGCATTGCCAAGGAGGCGATCATCGAGGAGCCGACGGGGACGGACACCCTCTCCTCGGCGCTGGCCTGCGCCGCCCTGCTGCGGCGCCTCGGCCATGCCGGCCCGGTCCATGCCGCGACCAGCCGCTTCCACCTGGCGCGCTGCGTGCTGCTGCTGCGCATCGCCGGCTTCCCGGCCCACCCCGTCCCCATCGGCGGCTCCGCCGGGGCGGAGGGCTTCGCGAAGCGCTGGTACTGGCGCCTGCGGGAGGTGCCCGCCATCCCCTACGACGCCGCGCTGGCGGTCTGGCATCGGCTGCGGGGCTAGCTCGACAGCCCCTTCCCGCCTTGCCATCCTCCCCGCGAGGAGACCCAAGGATGATCCAGCCCATCGCATCCGCGGCGGCCTGGCGGCCGCCTGCGCTCGAGGCTACGGGTGCTTGGCTGCGCCGCCTTGCCCCCGCCGAGATCGAGGACCTGCGTAGCGCCTTCCGCCGCCTCCAGGCAACGGGCAAGCCGATGCTGGAGATCACGCGGGAGGACTTCCCCCTCGGCCCCTTCGGCGCCGTGCTGGCCGAGGCGGCGCGGGAGCTGGAGCACGGCATCGGCTTCCGCACCCTCCGCGGCATCCCCGTCGGCGACTACACGCCGGAGGAGGCGCGGCTGCTCTTCTGGGCGATCGGCACGCATCTCGGCGTCGCCCGGCCGCAGGGCAAGGCGAGCCAGCTCATCTCCGACGTGCGCGATGCCGGCGGCACCTATCGCGGCCATGGCGGGCGCGGCTACAACACCAATGCCGAGCTCGACTTCCACACCGACGGCAGCGACGTCGTCGCCCTGCTGTGCCTGAAGACGGCGCGGAGCGGCGGGCTCAGCCGCCTCGCCAGCTCGGTCGCCATCCATGACGCGCTGCTGGCGGAACGCCCGGAGCTGGTGGAGACGCTCTACGGCCTCTTCCCCCATAGCCGGCAGAAGGAGGAGGCGGCCGACGAGACGCCGACCTACCTCGCGCCGGTCTACAGCCTGCAGGACGGCCACTTCGCCGCCCGCTACATCCGCAACCACATCCGCGCGACGCAGCAGCTCGAGGGCGAGCCGCCCCTCACCGAGCGGCAGCACGAGGCGCTCGACGCCATCCAGGAGATGGCGAGCAGCGACGCCTTCTGCTTCTCGATGTGGCTGGAGCCGGGCAACCTGCAGCTCGTCAACAACCACGTCCTCATCCACAGCCGCACCCATTACGAGGATTTCGAGGAGCCGGAGCGGAAGCGCCACCTGCTCCGCCTCTGGCTCGCCGTGGCGGAGGGCCGGCCGCTCTGCGACGCGATGCGGGAGGTCTACAAGAGCACCGCCCCGGGCAGCGTGCGCGGCGGCTTCAAGGGCCAGAACCTGCCGCCCGGCCTCGCCGCCTGGCAGGCCCGCGCCGCCGCCGCGCTCGGCATGCGCGACACCCCCTACTGAGAGCCGCCCGATGACCCCCACGCGCCGCGCCGCCCTCGCCACCGCGCTGATGGCAGGCACCGCCCGGGCGCAGCCCGCCTGGCCCTCCCGCCCCGTCACCATCATCGTCCCCTATGCGCCGGGCGGCGGGACGGACATCTTCGCCCGCGCCGTGGCCGAGGGCATGCGCGAGGCGCTCGGCCAGCCCGTCGTCGTCGAGAACCGCGCCGGCGCAAATGGCGTGGTCGGCGCGGAGCTCGTGCAGCGCTCGCCGCCCGACGGGCACATGCTGATGGTCGCCACCGGCGCGCATGTTATCAACCGCTATGCCATGCCGAACATCCCCTTCGACCCGGTGAAGGACTTCGCCCCGGTCTCGATGCTCTCCGGCTATCCGCTGGTGCTCGCGGCGCATGGCGGCCAGCCCTATGGCGACATCGCCGGGCTGGTCGCGGCGGCGAAGGCGCGGCCCGGCAGCATCGCCTTCGGCTCCACCGAGGCGGCGACCAGCTATGCCGGCAACGCCTTCGCCCGCCAGGCCGGCATCCAGCTGATCGAGGTGCCCTATCGCGGCAGCGGGCCGCAGCTGAACGACCTGGTCGCCGGCCATATCCCGCTCGCCACCACCAGCACCGTCGCCGTGCTCCAGCATGTGGCGAGCGGCGCGGTGACGGTCCTCGCCGTCACCTCGGCCCGCCGCTCCGCCCTGCTGCCGCAGGTGCCGACGATGCAGGAGGCGGGGCTCGCCGGCTACGAGTTCAACGGCTGGTACGGCATGTACGGGCCGCCCGGCCTGCCGCCGGCGCTCGCCGCGCGCATCTTCGCCGCGGTGCAGGCCGCGCTGGCGAAGCCCGCCATCGGCCAGCGCCTGGCCGAGCTCGGCGCCGACCTGGCGACGCTCGGCCCCACCGACTTCGCCGCCTTCCTCGAGCGCGACAACCGGCGCTGGGCGGAGGCTGCCGCGGCTGGGCTGGTCGCCAGGGCGAACTGACCCCGCCTCCGCCCGGCAACCCGGCCCGGGGCCCGCCCCGGGAGCATGATCCGCAGCCGCTGGATCGCGGATCTATGCTCCCGGCGCTCGATCCTCGCCGGCCTCGAGCCTGCCGCCCCCGATGCCCTGCCGCCGCCGCGACGCAGCCCAGGCCAGGAGCAGCGGCGCCAGCAGCGCGGCGGCGCCGATCCCGTCCCAGGCCCCGTCATCCACCAGCGCCACCACCAGCCCCGCGGCGGAAAGCAGGGCGAGCGCCGCCGGGATGCGCCAGACCGGCCCGATCATGCCGCCGCCCCGCGCCGCCGGCGCCACCAGAGCCAGAGCCCGCTCAGCAGGATGACGATGGTGGCGGCATCGAGCACCGCCCAGGCGATCTTCAGCGCCATGCCGCCATAGTCGCCGAAATGCAGCGGCTGGGAGACCAGCAGCGCCGTCACGTACCAGGGCATGCGCCGCATATCCGTGAGGCGCCCGGTCTCGGCATCGACCAGCGCCGGGGTGAGCAGCCGATGCGTCAGCGGCGTGTCGCCGCGGAGGAAGACCGCATAGTGGTGCCCGCTCGAGAACATGGTCTGCGGCCAGGCGATGAAGAAGGGCTCCCGCCCCGGCGCCGCCGCCCGCGCCGCCGCCAGCGCCGCCTCGACCGAGCCCGGCGCCGCGACCGGCGGCTGGCCGCGCCAGGGCGCGACCATCTCGGCCAGCTGGTCGGCCCGCCAGGCGGCCAGCACCTGCTCCGCCAGGGTGTTGACCACGCCCGTCGCGCCCACCACCAGCACCCAGCTCAGCGTGACGACGCCGAGGATGTTGTGCAGGTCGAGCCAGCGCAGCCGCGCGCTCCGCCCGCTGCGCACCGCACCGAATCCCCCATGCCGTGCGAAGGGCCCGTAGAGCACCGCGCCCGAGACGGTGGCGACGACGAAGAGCAGCCCCATCGCGCCGAGGAAGAGCTTGCCCGGGATGCCGGCGAAGAGGTCCGTGTGCAGCCGGAGCATCCAGTAGAGGAAGCCCTCGCGGTCGCGCGGCTCCTCCAGCACCTGCGCCGTGCGGGCATCGACCAGCACGGTGCGCAGCGCCTCCGGCGGCGCGGTCGGGCTCGGCGCCATGCTGAGGCGGAGGATGGCCGGGTCATCCTCCCAGATCAGGTACTGCACCACCTCGCCCGGCCGCTTCGCGCGGGCCGCGGCGGCGACGCGGTCGAGATCGGCGGGCGGCGTCCCGGGCGGCATGGCCGGCGCCTCCACCTCCGCCCCGGTCAGGTGGCCGATCTCATGGTGGAAGATCAGCGGCAGGCCGGTGATGCAGAGCAGCAGCAGGAAGAGCGTGCAGACCAGGCTCGACCATGTGTGCAGGCGGGACCAGGCGCGGAGGCTCACCAGCGCTTCACCAGGCTGGCGAGCACCGTGCGCCGGTTGCCGTAGAAGCAGGCCGTGTCGCTGGTGCAGCGCGCGACATAGCTGGTGTCGAACAGGTTGTTCGCGGTGACGGCCAGCTGCGTGCCGGCGAAGCCGGTGCCGAGGGGCGACAGGTCGTAGCGCAGCGCCGCATCCACCAGCGTCACCGAGGGGACGACGTTGTGCGCCGCGTTGCCCGTGGTGCTGTTGCCGAGGAAGCGCAGCCCGAGCCCCAGGCCGAGCCCCGCGAGCCGCCCCGACCCCTCCTCGAAGCTCTGGTCGGCATAGAGCCCGGCCCCCGTCGCCGGCACGCCGGCCGGGCGGTTGCCGCGCTCCTCCGGCGCGCCCTTGGTGATCTCCGCATCGAGCGCGGTGAAGGAGCCGATGAGGCTGAGGCCGCGCGGCAGCCGCGCCACGCCCTCCAGCTCCACGCCCCGGACCCGGATCTCGCCGGTCTGCACCTGGAAGATCGGGCTGTTCGGGTCGGTCGCCAGGCTGTTCGACTGGGTGAGCTGGAAGAGCGAGGCCTGGACGAAGCTGTCCCGCCCCGGCGGCTGGTACTTGATGCCGATCTCGAACTGCTCGCCCTGGCGCGGCGTGAAGGCGCGGCCCGCGGCGGTGACGCCCGGCGTCGGCAGGAAGGAGGTGGACCAGCTCGCATAGGGCGCGAAGCCGCCCGGCGCGAGATAGACGAGGCCGACCCGCGCCGTCGTCGCGGTATCGCTCTGGCGCTGCGTGTCGCCGCCGATGCGGTCGAGCGTGCTGGTCTCCACCCAGTCCTGCCGCACGCCCGCCGTCAGCACCCAGCGCTCGCCGAGGCGGAGCTGGTCCTGCGCGTAGAGGCCGTATTGCGCGGTGTTCTGCCGGGTGTTCGCCCCCGCCGCGGCGAGCGGCACGGGCGAGCCGTAGACGGGGCGGAAGAGGTCGAGGCCCGGCGCGCTGCCGAAGGCCTGCGGGTTCGAGATCCGCACCGTGGAGTAGTCGAAGCCGGCCAGCAGCCGGTGCCCGACCGGGCCGGTCGAGAAGCGGAACTCCGCCTGGTTGTCGACCTGGAAGCGGTCGATGTCGGGCGTCGAGAGGAAGCCGATGCGGCCCAGCGTCCGCCCATCCTCCAGCAGCCCCACCCCCACGGTCTGCCGCCAATTGATGCCCGAATGCGCCCAGCGCAGGTTCTGCCGCAGCGTCACCACGTCGTTCAGCCGCCGCTCGAACTCGCTGCCGACGCCCCATTGGGTGATGTCGTACTTGTCGAAGCGCGGCTCGCCGACGAAGCGGCTGGTCGGGATGCGGCCGAAGGGCGTCTCCGTCACCGTGCCGACATAGGGCAGGAACTGCGCGCCCTGGGTGCGGTCCCGCTGGTAGTAGGCGCGGAGCGTGAGGCGCGTGTCCTCATCCGGCCGCCAGGTGATGGCCGGCGCGATGAAGGCGCGGTCGTTGCCGACCTTGTCGACCTGGCTGTCCGCCAGCCGCCCGAGGCCGGTGATGCTGTAGGACCAGACCCCATCCCGGTCGAGCGGGCCGCTGGCCGTGCCGGCCGCCTGGGCCCGGCCGAAATCGCCGGCGGTGAGGCGCAGCTCGCCCTGCGGCGTCAGCGTCGGCTGGCGGGAAACCTGGTTGACCAGCCCGCCCGGCTGGATCTGGCCGTAGAGGACGGAGGCCGGGCCGCGGACGATCTCGAAGCGCTCGAGGCCATAGGGCTCGAAGGAGCCGGCGGCGAAGCCGACGCTGTAGCGCAGCCCGTCGAGGTAGAGGCCGTAATCGACCGCGTCGAAGCCGCGCAGCAGCAGGAAGTCGGCGCGCGGGTCGGGCCCGTAGCTCTCGGCCCTGAGCCCCGCCTGGTAGCGCACCGCCTCGCCCAGGGTCTGGGCCTGGAGCGCGTCGATGGTCGCCCGCGGCACGACGGAGATGGATTGCGGCACCTCGATCAGCCGCTCCGCCCCCTTGGTTCCGGAGGTCGCCTCGCTGGCGACGAAGCCGCGCGGCGGCTCCACCGCGCCGAGCGGCGGCGCCCCGGAGATGTCGAGCTGCGGCAGGCGGACGGTGCCGTCCTGCGCCATGGCAGGGCCGGCGAGGGCGAGCAGGAGCAGCCCTGCGGCGCGGCAGGAGGGGGCAGGCGATGTCACGGCAGCAGTTCCCGGCGAGTTTTAACCGCCGTTACTGCGTCTCATTCTCAATTGCAATTAACAATCTATCCGAAGTGCGAGGCCGGGCCAGGAGGGCCCGGCTCGCCGGCTCAGACCCGCATCGGCATCAGCACGTAGAGCGCCTCGGGCTTCGCCGCATCCGTCACCACGGTCGGGGCGCTGCCATCGGCGAAGCGGAACTCCACCATGTCGCCGATCTGGTCGGTGATGTCGTTGAGGTAGCGCGCCTGGAAGCCGATCTCGAGCGGCGAGCTGTCATACTTCACCACCTCGCCGTCCAGCTCCTCCTGCGCCTGACCCTGCTCGGCGGAGGAGGCGGAGAGCAGCAGGTGGTTGCGGTCGAGCGAGAGCTTCACCGGCCGCGACCGCTCCGAGCTGATGGCGGCGACGCGCCCCACGGCCTCGGCGAATTCCCGCTTCTGCACGCGGAGGATCTTGTCGTTCCCGCGCGGGATGACGCGGTCGTATTCCGGAAAGGTGCCGTCGATCAGCTTGCTGGTGAGTTGCACCGCCCCGATGTCGAAGCGGATCTTGGTGTCGGAGAGGCGGATGGTGATCTCGTCCCCCGTCTCCTCGGCGAGCTTGCGCAGCTCGTTCACCGTCTTGCGCGGGATGATGACGCCGGGGATGCCGGCGGCCCCGTCCGGCAGCGGCTCCTCCACGCGCGCCAGCCGGTGGCCGTCGGTGGCGACGGCGCGCAGCACCGGCGAGCCCTCGCTCTCCGTCGCATGCAGGTAGATGCCGTTGAGGTAGTACCGCGTCTCCTCCGTGCTGATGGCGAAGCGGGTGCGATCGACCAGCTCCCGCAGCTGCCCGGCGGAGAGGGCGAACTGGTGCGGCAGCTTGCCCTCGGTCATGGAGGGGAAGTCCTCCACCGGCAGCACCGAGAGGTCCGTGTTGAACCGCCCGGCCCTGAGCTTCAGCGCCGCATCGCCCCCGGCATGGTCGAGCTCCACCTTGGCGCCCTCGGGCAGCTTGCGGACGATCTCGTAGAGGGTCGCCGCCGGCGCCGTGGTCCGCCCCGGCCGGGCGACCTGCACCCCCGGCACCTCCTCGACGACGGCGATCTCCATGTCGGTCGCCGTCAGCCTGAGGAGGCCGTCCTGCGCCGAGAGCAGGACATTGGCGAGGATGGGGATGGTGTTGCGGCGCTCGACGACGCTCTGCACATGGGCGAGCGCCTTGATGAGGATCGCCCGTTCGACCGTGAACTTCATCTGCCCCGAGGCTCCCCCGACACCCGAACCTGCCGTCCGGTGTGCACTCTAACACCCTTGATTCGCAAGGGTAAGCGGAGGTTTCCGGCTCAGGTTTCGAGCATCTTCCTCAGGAGGGCCACATCCTCGGCGAAGCCGGCATCAGCCTCCATGAGCTCGGCGATGCGGGAGACGGCATGCATCACCGTGGTATGGTCCCGGTTGCCGAAGCGCCGGCCGATCTCCGGCAGGCTCCGCTGGGTGAGCTGCTTGGCCAGGTACATCGCCACCTGGCGCGGCCGGGCGACGTTCCGGGCCCGCCTGGCGCTGCTCATGTCGGTGAGGCGGATGTTGTAGTGCTCCGCCACCTTCTTCTGGATCTCCTCGATCGAGACCCGCTTCTCATGGGCGCGGAGGACGTCGTGCAGCACCTCATGGGCGCTGTCGATGGTGATCGGCCGGCCGAAGAGATTGGCATGGGCGACCAGCCGGTTCAGCGCCCCCTCCAGCTCCCGGACATTGGTGGTGATCTTGTTCGCCAGCAATTCCAGCACCTTGGGCGGCACCGCCACCTGCGCCGCCGCGGCCTTGGCCTGCAGGATGGAGAGGCGCAGCTCATAGGTCGTCGCATGGATGTCGGCGACCATGCCGCAGCCGAGCCGCGTCCGCAGCCGGTCCTCGATGCCCGCGAGGTCGGAGGGCGACTTGTCGGAGGAGACGATGATCTGCTTGCCCTGGTCGACCAGGGCATTGAAGGTGTGGAAGAACTCCTCCTGCGTGTTGTCCTTGCCGATCAGGAACTGCAGGTCGTCGATCATCAGCACGTCGACGGCGCGAAGCGTCTCCTTGAACTCCATGGTGTTCTGCGAGCGCAGCGCCGCGATGAAGCGGTACATGAATTTCTCGGCGGACATGTAGGCGACGGTCCGCTGCGGGTCATGCGCCCGGATGGCCCAGGCCGTCGCATGCATCAGGTGGGTCTTGCCCAGGCCGACGCCGCCATAGAGGAAGAGCGGGTTGAAGCCTGGGGAGGCCGGCTTCTCCGAGACCCGCCTGGCGCAGGCATGGGCGAACTCGTTCGGCTTGCCGACCACGAAGGTGTCGAAGGTGAAGCGCGCCTCGAGCGGCACCACCCAGTCGGAGCGCGGCTCCGGCGCCATGCGCGCCTCGGCGGCCCGCGGCGCCAGCGGCTCGGCCAGGCCCCGCCCATCCACACCGGCACGCTCCTCGGCACCGGCCATCACCGCCTCGGGCGGCGGGCTGGCGGAGACGCGGATGTCGATGCGCCGTACCTCCGGGTACTCGGCCTGCCACAGCACGCGCAGCCGGTCGCCGTAATGGCTGTTCACCCAATCGCGCAGGAAGCGGGTGGGGAGGAGGATGACGGCATCCTCGCCCTCCACGCCGGACAGGGTCATCTGCCGCAGCCAGGTGCGGTACTCGACCTCACCGACCTCTTCGCGCAGGCGGCCGCGGATGCGGGCCCAGCCGGCAGCCAACTCTCCGGAGGATTGGGGTGGCAAGCGGGCCGGCCTCCTGTTCGAACCATGCGCAAGCCGGCAGCCGCCAGCCGATGGGTCGCGCAAGGGTAGCGGACCTGCGCGGCTGTTCGGTCTCGGTGCTGCCGGGGATTGGATGTCTGGGCCGCACGTCGATCCGACGAACGGTATGATACCGCGGGCTCAAAGTCCGCGACAATAGCAACTTTCCATCAGGCGCTAACGGTAGAATACCGGCTGAGTACAAACGCAAGCAGACGGGTTCCGGCACAGGTGCGTTACTTGCCGGGGCCCGCCATCAAGATCTTGCGACATCATCACGAAGGCGGCCGCGCCACGCCCGCCCCGTCAGCCGAGCCGGTGGCTCAGGCGCCGATCGACTTGATCCGCGCCGAGAGGCGGGAGAGCTTCCGCGCCACCGTGTTGCTGTGGAGTACGCCCTTGGTGGCCGCGCGCTGCAGCTCGGGCTGCGCCGACTTGAAGGCCTCCTGCGCCTGCGCCTTGTCACCCGAGGCGATGGCGGTCTCCACCTTGCGGAGGAAGGTCCGCACCCGCGAACGCCGCGCACGGTTGCGGATCGTCCGCTTCTCGGTCTGGCGGATGCGTTTGCGGGCGGAAGCCGTGTTCGCCATGGGGCTGTATCTTCAACTCAGGCAGGGGTGAAAGCAGGTCCGCAGGCCCCGGCCAATGGCCCGGGCTGCGCGAGGAAGGGGCTTCTACCCCCGCCTCGCGCGCCACGTCAAGCGAGCGAAGCCCTTCTAGCGATTCCTGAAATTGGGCTTCCGCTTCTCGGCGAAGGCCGCCATGCCCTCCTTCTGGTCCTCGGTGGCGAAGAGCGCCTGGAAGGACCGCCGCTCGAACTTCACCCCCTCGGCCAGCGTCGTCTCGAAGGCGCGGTTGACGGCCTCCTTCGCCACGGCGACGGCGGGGGCCGAGAGCGAGGCGATCTTCTCGCCCACCCTCACCGCCTCGGCCACCACCTCGGCCGCGGGCACGATGCGGGCGACGAGGCCGGAGCGCTCCGCCTCGTTCGCGTCCATCATCCGCGCGGTCAGCACCAGGTCCATCGCCTTCGCCTTGCCGATCGCCCGCGTCAGCCGCTGCGTGCCGCCCGCCCCGGGGATGACGCCGAGATTGATCTCCGGCTGGCCGAATTTGGCGGTCTCGGCCGCGATGATCATGTCGCACATCATCGCCAGTTCGCAGCCGCCGCCGAGCGCATAGCCGGCCACCGCCGCGATCACCGGCTTCTGGACGTAGGTGACCGCCTCCCAGCGCTTGCCGATGAAGTCGTCGAGATAGACCGCCGGATAGGTGCGGGACTGCATCTCCTTGATGTCGGCGCCCGCGGCGAAGGCGCGCTCGCTGCCGGTGATGACGATCGCCGCCACCTCCGGGTCGGCATCGAAGCCGCGCAGCGCCTGGCCGAGCTCGTCCATCAGCTGGTCGCAGAGGGCGTTGAGCGTCTGCGGCCGGTTGAGGCGGATCACCGCCACCCGTCCCTGCCGCTCGGTCAGGATCATCTCGTACTCGGCCATGCCCGCATCCTCCATTCTGGGGGCGGAGGATATCAGCGCTGAAGCCGCGGGCAATAAAAGCTGGCCCGGCCCGCCTGGACGATGCGCCGGATGCCCTCGCAGCCCGGCGGCCCGGGGCAGGCCTCGCAGGGCAGGCCCTCCCGGTCATAGACCTTGAACCGCTCCTGGAAGAAGCCGATCCCCCCATCCGCCTGGACATAATCCCGCAGCGAGGAGCCCCCGGCCGCGATGCTCTCCTCCAGCACCGCCTTGATCGCCGGCACCAGCCGCACCGTCCGGGCGCCCGCGACGCTCGCCGCCGCCCGCCGCGGCGAGATGCGCGCCCGGTAGAGCGCCTCCGACACATAGATGTTGCCGAGCCCGGCCACGACCTTCTGGTCGAGCAGCGCCGCCTTGATCGGCGTCTGCTTCCCCGCCAGCGCCACGCTCAGCACGGCGGGGGAGAAGGCCTCCTCCAGCGGCTCCGGCCCCAGCCCGGCCAGCAGCCGGTGGCCGTCCTCGCCCGCGGTCGGCACCAGGTCGACGCTGCCGAAGCGCCGCGGATCGACGAAGCCGACCCGGATGCCCTCCTCCGTCTCCATGGCGAAATGCTCGTGCAGGACCGGCTCGTTCGGCAGTTCGGCGGCGCGGCGCGCCACCATCCGCCCCGACATGCCGAGATGGATCAGCACGGAATCCCCGCCTGAGAGCCGCATCAGCATGTACTTGGCCCGGCGGCGGAACCCCTCCACCCGGCTGCCGGCGAGGCGCGCCGCCAGCCCCTCGGGGAAGGGCCAGCGCAGGTCCGGCCGGCTGATCGAGGCCGCGCGGATCACCTGCCCCTCCAGCACCGCGGCCAGGCCGCGCATCACCGTCTCGACTTCCGGCAATTCAGGCATAGGTTCCGTGCCGCCCCCAAGGGGCCTATGGTGCCCGCCGCATGACCGAACGCAACACCCCCCCCGACGAGACCATCGACTTCGGCTTCCGCGAGGTCCGCCGCGAGGAGAAGGCGGGCATGGTCCGCCAGGTCTTCGACAGCGTCGCCCCCCGCTACGACCTGATGAACGACCTGATGTCGCTCGGCCTGCACCGCGCCTGGAAGTCGGCCTTCGTCGCCGCCATCGGCGCCTCGCCGCGCGAGGCCCTGCTCGACCTCGCGGGTGGCACCGGCGACATCGCCTTCCGCGCGCTCGAGGGGGGCGCCGGCCGCGTCATCCTCTCCGACATCAACCCCTCCATGCTGCAGGTGGCGCAGGGCCGGGCGCTGGATCGCGGCCATGCCGCCCGCCTCTCCTTCCTCTGCGCCGATGCCGAGCACCTGCCGCTGCCCGACCGCAGCGTGGAGAAGGTCTCGATCGCCTTCGGGCTGCGCAACTGCACCGACAAGCCGGCTGTCCTCCGCGAGGCCCGCCGCGTGCTGCGGCCCGGCGGGCGCTTCCATTGCCTGGAGTTCAGCCGGGTCGAGGTCGCGGCCCTCGCCCCGCTCTACGATGCTTGGTCCTTCCAGGTCCTGCCCCGCCTCGGCGCCCGCATCGCCCGGGATGCCGAGAGCTACCAGTACCTCGCCGAGAGCATCCGCATGTTCCCCGACCAGGAGGCGCTCGCCGCCATGATGCGCAAGGCGGGGCTGGAGCGCGTCACGCACCGCAACCTCTCGGGCGGCATCGTCGCCATTCATACCGGCTGGCGGCTGTAACCGTCCCCACAGCAACTGCTAGCCATGCTGTGAATGAGCAGATGACGGCTCCCGGGAGTTTTCCACTCATTCGGGGGACGCAGCGCGCCAATATCCCATCTCTCATGCTGCGCTGCAAAAAGAGCTAACGTATACTAAATACGAGTAGGGGGACCCGTGGCCCCAGGGCGCACGGGACGGAGTCGTCAAGGGGGGCACTGCACCCATGAACCATCAGCCAGAGGCCGCCTTGCGCCTCGACCCATCCGCCGAGCCACGTCGCATGCCGGCAGCCGATACCTCCGCCTTGCCCGAGGGCTGGATCAGCCTGCCCGATTGCCTGCTCGAGCCCCGCCCGGTGGCGGGCGTGCCCGCCACCACGATCCTGGTGCCGATGGCGCTGCTGCACCCGGAATTCGGCGTCGCCCTGCTCGGCGTGCCGGGCGCCGTCGCCGAGGCCGCCGCCGCCGCCTTCCGCCAGCGGCTGGAAGATGCCCGCTTCCCCGCCATCTTCCCCGGGCACCTGCCGGTGGTGACGCTGGCCATGCTGCCCGGCGAGCCGCTCAACCTCCGCCGCCGCCTCGCCGCCGCCTTCGCCGCCGTGCCGCCGCTGAACCTGGCCGGGGGCGATGGCTGGATCACCCTGGTGAGCCGCCTGCTGCAGACCCGCCCCCTGATCCGCCCGCCCGGCCCGCGCCGCATGCGCCCCGCGGCGGCCGATCCCGTCGTCGCCGATGCCGGCCTGCCCTGGCGCAGCTTCGCCCCCCTGCTCGGCCTCGCGGGCGGCGGCCTGCTGATCGGCCTGCTGGTCGGGCTCAGCCAGCAGCCCTCCGCCCCGGCGGAGAGCGGCACGGAGGCGGCCCCGCGCCCCGTCGCCAGCGCCCCCCCGCCGCCCCGGGCCGAGGTGCCCGTGCCGGAGCGGCCGCCGGAGCGGCTGCCGGAGCGCCAGGCCGCGCTGCCGTCGCCCCCGCCCCCGGCCGTTCCGGCGCCCCCGGCTGCCGCGCCGCCCGCGGTGGAGCCCGCTCCCGCTCCCGCCCTGCCGCGCGTGCTGGTCCGCTCGGCCGCCAATCTGCGTGCCGGCCCGGACAGCGGCGCCCCCATCCTTCGCACCGCCCCGCGGGGCGAGGCCTTCCGCGTCCATGGCGAGGCCCGCGGCGGCTGGATCCAGGTCGGTGGCACGGCGCCGGAGGGGTGGATCCATTCCAGCCTGCTGACCGAGCCCTGATCAGGCGACCTCGAGCGGCAGCACCCCCTGCCGCCGGCGCCGCCTGTCGAGCCAGCGCATCGCCGGCGTCACCGTCATCCCGTGCAGTCCGACCGAGATCAGCACCGTCAGGCTGATCACCGCCCAGAGCTCGCCCATCTCCGGGAAGGCCGCGGCATTGGCCGCGAAGGCCAAGTAGTAGAAGCTGCCCAGGCCCCGGATGCCGAAGAAGGCGATCGCCGCCCGCTCCGCCATCGGCTGCGGCGTGCCGAGCAGCGAGAGCATCCCCGCCGCCGGCCGCACCACGAAGATGAAGGCGAGCGCCGCCGCCACCCCCGTCCAGGTGAGCGGCCCCAGCACGCCGCCCGCCACCGCCCCGCCGAACAGCACCAGCAGCACCATCATCAGCAGCCGCTCGGTCTGCTCGGCGAAGTCGTGCAGGCGCTCGTGGTAGTCATGGTGCCGCTCCGCCGCCCGCATCGCGAGCGCCGCGACGAAGACGGCGATGAAGCCGTAGCCATGCACGACCTCCGTCAGCCCGTAGGCGAGGAAGGTCGCCCCCAGCGCGACGAAGCCGTCGCCCGTGCGGGACAGCTTCGCCCGGTTCGGCATGCGGAAGGTGAGCCAGCCCAGCAGCCGGCCGATGGCCCAGCCGGCGCCAACCCCGGCGGCCAGCTTCCACAGCACATCCACCCCGATCCAGTGCGGCAGCCAATCCCGCGGCGCCAGCCCGACCGCGGCAAGGCTCACCGCGAGGTTGACGAAGGGAAAGGCCAACCCGTCATTCAGCCCGGCCTCGGCGGTGAGGGTGAAGCGCACCTCGTCCTCCTCGCCGGAGCGCGGCGGCCCGACCTGCACGTCCGAGGCGAGCACCGGGTCGGTCGGCGCCAGCGCCGCGCCCAGCAGCAGCGCCGCCGGCAGGCCGAAGCCGAGCCCCCAATAGCCGATGCAGGCGATGCCGAGGATCGAGACCGGCATCGCCACCCCCAGCAGCCGCCAGGTCAGCCGCCAAGTCTGCCAGGCGAAGGGCCGGTCGAGCTTCAGCCCCGCCCCGGTCAGGGCGACGATCACCACCAGCTCCGTCAGCCGCTCCGCCGTGTTCGGATAGGTCAATGGGTCCGGCGTGTCGCCGTTGGAGAGGCCGAAGGCGGTGAAGCCGCAGGCGATGCAGAACATGGGCAGCGAGAGCGGCAGCTCCCGCAGCACCATCGGCAACCAGGCGACGAGAAGGATGAGCGCACCGGTGCCGATCAGCAGAACGATATAGGGATCCATGCCTTTCCAACGCCCGAGGCCTCGCCGGTTGCCCTCGCCGGTTGCCCTCGCCCCCGGGGGCGCCATAAGCCTCACCGGGTGGAACGGAGGGGAAGGCCATGCAGGTTACGGTCCTGGGTGCCGGCGCGGTCGGCGGCTGGCTGGCGGCGGGCCTGGCGCGGGCCGGCTGGCCAATCTCGGTCCTCGCCCGCGGCGCCAGCCTCGCCGCCCTGAAGGCCCATGGCCTCGTCCTCCTCGACGGCGACCGGCGCGAGGCCTTCCCCGTCGTCGCCGCCGGGGATCCGGCCGGGCTGCCCCCCGCCGACCTCCTGCTCCTCGGCCTGAAGAGCCATGACCTGCCGGCCGCCCTGCCGCTGATCGAGCGCCTGATGGGCCCGCGGACCCTGGTCGCCACCGCGCAGAACGGCCTGCCCTGGTGGTTCCTCGACGGCTTCGGCGGCCCCGCCCAGGGCCTCACCCTGCAATCGGTCGACCCCGGCGGGGCCCTGGCCCGGGCCATCCCCGTCGGCCGCGTGCTGGGCGGCGTCGCCCATGTCGGCAGCCGGGTGGAGGCCCCGGGCACCATCCGCCTGATGAAGCAGGACCGGATGCTCTACGGCGACCCCTCCGGCCGCCATCCCGGCCCGCTCGCCGCCCTGGTCGGGGCGCTCCGCCGGGGCGGCATCCCGGCCGAGCCGGCCGGACACCTCCGCCGCGAGATCTGGCTGAAACTCTGGGGCAATTCCAACATGAACCCGCTGAGCGCCCTCAGCCGCGCCGACATGCAGGCGATGCTGGACGATGACGGCATCCGCGGGCTGGTCGAGGCGATGATGGCGGAGATGGCCGCCCTCGGCGACCGCATCGGCCTGCCCACCGGCCAGGGCATCGCCGAGCGCATGGCGGTCACCCGCCGCCTCGGCCCCTTCCGCACCTCGATGCTGCAGGACCTGGAGGCCGGGCGGCCGCTCGAGCTCGGGCCCGTGCTCGGCGCGCTGGTGGAGCTCGCCGGGCATCTCGGCCAGCCGGTGCCGATGCTCGCCGCCGTCCACGGCCTGACCCGCCTGCTCGCCCGCAACCTCGGGCAGGGCTGAGGCGGGCCGGGACGGCTACTGCTTCGGCGTCTCGTCCGGCGCGTCGGTCGAGCGCCAGTCCTCGAGCCCGGTCCGGTCGCGCCGGGTGGGGAAGATGTCGATCGGCCCGCCCAGCTGGGAGGCCCGCTCGTTGAAGTCGCCGGGCTGCGCATCGCCGGGCCCGATCGGCCGGTCGATGGTGCCGCTGGCGCGCTCGGTCGGCCCGGTCTCGTTTGATGCCTTGTCGTCCGGTGTCTTGCGTTTGTCGGTCATGCCCGGCCAACGCGGCCGCGCCGGGGCCGGTTCGCCTGGCCTCCGCTCCCTTCCGGTGGGACAATGGCCGCCGCCATGGGGGAGGGCAGGGATGCAGGGCAGGCTGGTGATCCTCGGCGCCGGCGGGCATGGCAGAGCCTTGATCGAGCTGGCCCGCGACCTGCCCGGGATCGAGCTGGCCGGGCTGGTCGATGCCGCGCCCCGCGCCCGGGAGATGCTCGGCCTGCCCATCCTCGGCGACGAATCCGCGCTGCCCGGCCTGCTCGCCGCCGGCACCCGCCTCGCCTGCGTGGCGATCGGCGATGCCGCGGCCCGCCTCGCCGCCGCCGCCCGGCTGGAGGCGATGGGCTTCGCCCTGCCGCCGCTGGTCCACCCTTCCGCGATCATCGCCCGCAGCGCCCGCATCGGCCCCGGCGCGGTGGTGCTGCCGCGGGCCGTGCTCGGCGCCCTGGCGGAGGTCGGGCGGCTGGCCATCGTCAACACGGGCGCCATCCTCGAGCATGACGCGGCGGTGGGCGAGGCGGCGCATATCGGCCCCGGCGCGGTGCTCGCCGGCGGCGTCCGGGTCGGGGCGCGGAGCCTGGTCGGCGCCGGCGCCGCCTGCCGGCCCCATGCGGTGATCGGCGCCGATGCGGTGGTCGGCACCGGCGGCGCCGTCATCGCCGACATCCCCGACGGCGCGGAGGTCGGCGGCGTGCCGGCGCGCTCGCTGGCATGAGCGCCGGCCCGCCCCCCAACCCGCCCGCCAGCCCGTCCCCCTACCCGCCTCCTGGCGCCTTCACCCGCGCCGGCTTCCGCCGCGGCGCCCTGGCCGCGCTCGGCCTGACCCTCGGCCTCGCCCCTTTCGGCCTGGTCGTCGGCATGGCGGCCGATGCCCGCGGCCTCTCCCTGCTCGAGACCCTGCTGATGAGCGGCCTCGTCTTCGCCGGCACCTCGCAGCTGGTGGCGCTGGAGCTCTGGTCGGACCCGGCCCCGATCCTCGCCGCGACGTTCGCCGCCCTCGTCATCAACCTGCGCATGGCGCCGATGGGCGCGGCGCTCGCCCCGGCGCTGGACCGGCTGAGCGGCCTCCGCCTCTGGGGCACGCTAGCGGTGCTGGTCGACAACTCCTTCGCCCTGATGGTGACGGAGATCCGCTCCGGCCGCCGCGACGCCGCCTTCCTGCTCGGCGCCAGCCTCGCCATGTGGGCGGTCTGGATGGCGACGACGCTGGCCGGCCACCTCTTCGGCGCCGCGGTGCGGCTGCCGCCGGGCCACCCGGTCTTCTTCGCCTCGGTGGCGGCGCTGATGTCGATCCTGGTCCCGCTCTGGCGCGGGCGGTCGGACCTGCTGCCCTGGTGCGTCGCCGGGGTGCTGGCGCTGGGCGCCCAGGGGCTCGGCCTCGGCGCGCCCTGGCCGGTGCTGGCGGGCGCGCTCGGCGGGGCGGCGGCCGGCGCGGCGCGGGACAGGCGCCGCGCCGGCGCGCGGGAGCAGGGACGCGCATGACCCTCCGCTGGGAGGTGCTGGCCGCCATCCTCGGCATGGTGGCGGCGACCTTCCTCTGCCGCGCCGGCGGCTATGCCATCCTCCGGGTGACGCGGCCGCCGCCCTTCATCCAAGCGATGCTGCAGCACCTGCCGGGCGCGATCTTCGTCGCCTTCCTCGCCCCGGCCCTGGCTCAGGGCGGCTGGCAGAGCTGCGTCGCGGGCGGGGTGGCGCTGCTGGTCCAGGCGCGGCTCGGCCGGATGGCGGTGTCGATCCTCGCCGGCGTCGGCGTGCTTTGGCTGCTGCGGGGCGGCTGAGCCGGTTGTCAGAACTCCATCCGGCCGAGCGGGATCGGCGCCATCGGCCCGGCGATGACCTTGGTCGGCGAGGCTGTCGTCGCCAAGTTGGTGGCGATGGAGGCAAGGCCGAGCTTCGCCTCGATCTTCTGAGCGATCCGCTCGGTCGGGATCTTGAAATGCCGGACTGCTTCCTCGGCATTCTGCAGCACGTACCGGACGCCGGCCTGGATGTCCGTGTTGTCCACGGTGACCGTCAAATCCGCTCCCTTGATCGCCGCAGAGGTACGCTGCTGAACCACGCCGAGGCTGTTCTGCACCGCGTTCGACAGCATCTCCGCCAGCTGGCGGTTCTTGACCTGGGCGTTGATCAAGAAGGTGGCCACTGCCCCGATAACCGGGATCAGCAGGTCGGCCAGGGCCTGGACCAGCGGCGCGAGGTCGATGGCCGGGGTACCGGTCTGTGCAGCCGCCGGCCCTGCCAGGACCGCCGGCAAGATGGCGAGCGTGACCGACTGAAGACGAGGCATGGTACAACCTCCAATCGACGAGCTGCGATACTGGGGCGCTTCTTGCCATTGGACCACATGTTGGGCACATGGCTCGAAAGACCCAAGCAATGGTAGATTATCATGCGGTCAAGCCGCGATGACATTGCCGGGTCGATTGTCGCAGCCGTGTCGCAAGATCGGAGTTCAGCGATGGTGGTGGCCCATGCCCTCCATGCCGTGGATCATGCCCAGATCCACCGGCACCGCCGCCGCATCGCCCGCGTAGGACGCCGTCACCGCCCGCATCAGCGCGATCTCCTGGCTCTGGTCGGTGACGATGTCGACGTTCATCAGCGCGAGGAAGCCGTTCCGCGCCGCCGGGTTGGCTTGGTAGGCCCGCGCCATGTCGAGCGCCGCCTGGTGGTGCGCCGACATCGCCTTGGCGAACTGCACGTCCCGCGCCGTCACCGGCCCCGCCGCGTCGAGCAGGCCGGGGATCGGCGAGCGCATGAAGCCGTCCTGCTGCGCCACCCCCTCGGTTGCCATCGGCTGCAGGGCGAGCCCCCCGAGCCGCAGCGGCGGCCGGTCGAGGTTGCGCGCCACGTCGTCGAGCAGCCTGATCTCGAAGGCCTGGTTGCGGATGATGGCCTCGGCCAGGCGCCGCAAGGCCGGGCTCCGCGCCTCCGGGTCGGCGAGGTAGTCCCGCGCCATGGTCAGCGCGCCCGCATGGTGCGGCCGCATGCCGCGGATATAGGCCCGGTCGGCCTCGGCCGCCGCGGCATCCGCCGGCCCGTACCAGGTGCTCGGCACCGGCGCGCCGCCAGGCACGTAGCCCTCCTCGATCGCCGCCCGCGCCGGCAGGGCCGAAAGCAGGGCGAACCCGGCCGCCGCCAGCCTCATCCATGGGGAACGCATCACAGTCCTCCCTCCCTCGAAGGACCGCTGAGATGGGGCTTCCTACAATGGGAAGGTCAAGGGCCGGCCTGCGCCGCCAGGTAGCCCGCCACCGCCGCCCGGTCCGCGGCCTCGCGCAGCCCGTTGGCGCCCATCCAGAGGCCAGGGAACATCGCCTCCGGATCGGCGAGGAAGCGCTCCAGCATCGACGCATCCCAGCGCTGCCCGGCCTCGCCCGCCGCCTGCAGCACCGGGGAGTAGTCGAAGCCCGGATCGCCGCCGACCCGCCGCCCGACCACCCCGCGGAGATTGGGCCCCGCCCCCGGCGGCGCCCCCGCCGCCACGGCATGGCAGGTGATGCAGTGGCGCCGGAACACCGCCTCGCCCTCCGCCGCCGCGGCCGGCAGGGCGAGCGGCAGCAGCAGCGCCGCGGCCAGCGCCCTCACAAGCCGTACTGGATGCGGAGGATCCGGTCCGTGCCGCTCTCGCCGCCCCAGGCCTCGCCCGGCACCCCGTCCATCTGCCGGATGTTGGCGCCCGCCTTGTCGGAGGGAAAGGACAGGAAGCTCTCATCCGCCGGGTCGAAGCGCACCACGGCATTGGCGGCGAAATCCGTCAGCCAGACCTTGTCCGACGGATCGACCCAGACCGAATAGGCCCGCGGCCGCTGCCCCGGCAGGCGCCAGACCTTCCAGGACCCGTCGCGCGGGTCGTGCATGGAGACGTTGCCGCTGTTCCACTCGCTGATCCAGAGCCGCCCGGCGCTGTCGGACCAGACCCGCCGCGCCCCCTGGTTCGGCGTCGGCGGCTCGACGATCCTGACGCGCCCGCTCTCCAGGTCCTCGATCTGCGCCAGGTGGTTGCCGGCGAGCGAGACATACCAGAGGCCGCCCCCCGGCGTCCGGGTGATGCCATAGGCGCCGGGGCCGCGCGGCGCTTCCCAGACCTGCATCGCCTCGCTCTTCGGGTCGAGGCGGCCATAGACGCCGTTCTGCCCGGTAAACCAGTAGCGCCCTTGCCAGTCGAAGACGCCGGTGTTCAGGTTGGCATTGGCGAAGCGCTCCGGCAGCCGCCAGAGCTGCACCCGGTGGTCGGCGGGGTCGACCCGGGCGATGGCGTTCTGCCCGCCCTCCGTCACCCAGGCCGCGCCGTCCGGCCCGCGGATGACGCCATGCGGCGCCGCCCCCTCGCCAAGCCTCACCACGCGGATCGAGCCGTCGCGCGGGTCGAGCCGGTTCAGCGTGCCGTTGCGCTGGCCGCAGAACCACATCGTCCCGTCCCCCGCCGCCGTCACGTCGCGGGAGCCGACGCGGCCGCTGCCCGGCGTCGCGGCGTCGAACCAGGTGAGGCGGTAGCCGGGCGGCACCGCGGCCGCGGCGCGCCCCGCCGGCAGGGCGAGGGCAGCGCCGAGGGCCAGGAATTCACGACGTTGCATCGTTCCAACCTCCGCATTGCGCGGGGGTAACCCTAGCACCCGGCCCGTGGCCCTGTCGCGGGCGGCCTCACTCCGCCGCGCGGACCTCTCCCTTCTTCCCGGCTGCCTTCGGCGGCGCCTCGGCCTCCGCCTCCTCCGGCGGCCTTGCCGAGCGCTCGAGCGGCGCCAGCGCCTGGTGCGGGATGTTGATTCCCATCTCGTAAAAGCGCCGCTTCACCCGGCGCATCAGCTCCCGCTGCACCGGCCAGCGCTGCGTCGGCTCGGTGCGGACGCGCCCGCGCAACTGCACGCCGACCTGGCCCAGGCTGTCGACGCCCCAGAAGTCGAACTCGTCGCGGATCGCCGTCTTGAACCGCGCCTCTCCGCGCATCTCGGCGACGATCTCCTTGATCGCCGCCCCCGCCCGGTCCGTATCCGTCTCGTAGGCGACCAGGATGTCGACCATGGCGAAGGCGAAGTCGCGAGTGCTGTTGGTCACCGTCGTGACCGTCGAGAAGGGCACGATGTGGATCGAGCCGTCGCCGTCGCGCAGCTTGATCGAGCGGATCGAGAGGTGCTCGACGACGCCGCCCTTGCCGCCGACATTGACCACGTCGCCCACCGCGACAGCATCCTCCAGCAGCAGGAAGACGCCGGTGATGACGTCCTTCACCAGCGTCTGCGAGCCGAAGCCGATGGCGAGACCCACGACGCCGGCGCCGGCCAGCAGCGGCGCCACGTTGAGGCCGAGCTGCGACAGCGCGTTCAGCACGACGAAGACGAGGATGAAGACGCCGAGCACCGTGCGCAGCATCGGCAGCAGCGTCCGTACCCGCGCGCTGCGCGCCGCATGGCTGTCGCGGGCAAGGCGCGTCAGCCGCCGCTGGATGGAGGAGTTGGTCACCTCCCACACCACCAGCGCCAGCGCCAGCGTGCAGGCGATGTTGAAGAGCGTCTGCACCAGCCGGTTGCCGAGCGTCCCCACGGAGAACCAGGCGAGCGCGCCGAACCCCCAGGTCTCCAGCAGCAGGACCACCGCCGCGGCGCCGGTCAGCACGGAGACGGCGGCCCGCACTGGCGGCACATAGGTAGCCGCCCGCGCCGGCAGCCCCGACCAGCGCCGGGCGAGGTCGCTCCCCGGGTCGAGCAGCCGCTCGGTCAGGCGGATGAAGCCCTCGTCCAGCGCCTTGGCGACGCCGACGATCAGCAGCGTCAGCCCCGTGCCCCAGAGCAGCCGGTGGAAGCCGTTCTCCAGCGCCAGCGCCCAGACCGCCCAGCCGGCCACCAGCCAGAGGATGACCATGACGTGCCAGGTCTCGGCCAGCCGGTTGCGGAGGGCCCGCAGCGTGAGCCGCGTCCGGTCCGGCACCTCGTCCGGCTCGAGCGGCTTGGCCCGCAGCGCGGAGGCCACGGCCTCGCGCTGCTGCAGCACCAGCCGCACCAGCAGCAGCGAGTTGATCAGCAGGGTGACGTTGATGATCGCGTCATAGGCCGCCCAGGGCAGGCCGAGGAAGAGCCCCGCCTCCGCCAGCACGTAGCCGCCGACGCCGACCAGCATCAGTCGCCGCAGCCAGCCGATGCTCGCCGCCGCCGCCTCCTGCGAGCAGGGGATCAGCCGCAGGTGGTTGGAGGCCGGCGAGAGCAGGGCGCGCGCCAGCGCGAAGGCCGCGCGGGAGCCCATATAGACATGGGCGATCATCAGCCCGACCAGCTTCGTCGTCGGCAGCGGCTTCACCAGCCCGAACAGCCCGTAGACCGTCAGCCCGAAGGCCGCGATCGGCACCAGGTCGAGCAGCAGCCGCAGCAGCACCAGCGGCAGGCGCCGCAGCCAGGTCCAGCTTTCCTGCTCGCCCGGGGCTGCCGCGTCCAGCCAGCGCCGGAGCCGGCCGAAGGCGCGCATCACCAGCCGCTCGGCGAGCAGGCCGAGCCCGACCAGCAGCACCAGCTTCCAGGCCGCGTCGAGGATGCGGGTCTGCGCCACCGGGTCCTGCGCGAGCTGGCTTGCCGCCTCCCACAGCGCCGGCAGGTCTGCCATGGACTGAATCGCGCTCAGGACGTTGTCGGCGACGGTGCCGATCCGTCCCGACAGGCCGCTCAGCAGCTGCGCGCCGACCGTGTTGGGCGCGATCAGCGGCGCGGCTGGCGCCTGGTCGGCCGGAGCGGCCGCCGGGGCCGGTGCGGCAGGCGTGGCCGCCTGGGGCGGCGGGCTCGCCTCGGCCCCCTCCGCCTCGGCGGGCGGGCCGGCCGGCTGCGCCGCGGGGGTGGCCAGGCGCTGCGCCGGCGGCAGGGAGCCTTCGCCGGCCGTCCCGCCATGCGCCCGGCTTGCCGCCGCCAGCGCCTCCAGCGTGCGCAGGAACTCCGCCCGCCGCCCCGGGTCCTGCAACAAGGAGGTCAGGCGGCTGATATCCTCGGCGTTGAGGCTGGCCGCCGGCGCCACGGGCTGGGCCGGGCGTGGGGAGGCAGCCGGCGCGGGCGCCTGGGCCAGGGCTGGGCCCGCCAGCAGGATCAGCAGCGCAGGGATGATGCGGAACAAGCTCATGGGCCCGGCAGCAACCCGATCCACTGCCCCGGGTCAAGCACGGAGCGCGGGATTGTAACCCGGGCCGGACCGTCTAACTGGGGGAGATGAAGACGATCCTGACCATCCTCGTCGGCATCGGCATGCTGGCGACGCTCGGCACCTTGTTCGCCGGCATGCTCGGCCTGGCGCGCGGAGACGGCAGCGGCGGCCGCTCCAACCTGCTGATGCGCTGGCGCGTGCTGATCCAGGGCATCACCCTTGTGTTGTTTGCCCTGCTTCTGGCGGTTTCCCGCCATTGACCCGGCTTTGACAGGCCGCGCCGCGCGACCCTATTTTGCCGCGGATTTCTAGGGGGCACGGCCCCCATGAGGATCGGTCCGGGGGCAGGTCCGTGCCACGCCCCCGCGATCGGCTCCGCTGCCCGTACGGGGCGCCGGGGGAACCATCAACAGCACGCAGGAAACGGCAGAGGCGATGAAGCTCCTCGTCCCCGTCAAGCGGGTCGTCGACTACAACGTGAAGGTCCGCGTGAAGGCGGATCATACCGGCGTCGAGACCGCGAACGTCAAGATGTCGATGAACCCCTTCGACGAGATTGCGGTCGAGGAAGCGGTGCGGCTGAGGGAGAAGGGCGCGGCGACCGAGATCATTGCCGTCTCCGCCGGCCCCACCGCCTGCCAGGAGCAGATCCGCACCGCGCTCGCCATGGGCGCCGATCGCGGCATCCTGATCGAGCATGACGGCGTGCTGGAGCCGCTGGCGGTCGCCAAGCTGCTCAAGGCCGTCATCGCCAAGGAGAGCCCGGACCTCGTCATCCTCGGCAAGCAGGCGATCGACGACGACATGAACGCGACGGGCCAGATGCTGGCCGCGCTGCTCGGCTGGGCGCAGGGCACCTATGCCTCGAAGGTCGAGCCGGCCGAGGGCGGCATCAAGGTCACCCGTGAGGTCGATGGCGGGCTCGAGCGGCTGCAGCTCAAGCTGCCGGCCATCATCACGACGGACCTTCGCCTGAACGAGCCGCGCTACGCCTCCCTCCCCAACATCATGAAGGCGCGCAAGAAGCCGATCGAGACGCTGAAGCCGGCCGATCTTGGCGTCGACGTCTCGCCGCGCCTCACCGTCCTCAAGGTCGAGGAGCCGCCGAAGCGCCAGGCCGGCAAGAAGGTCGGCTCGGTCCAGGAACTCGTCGACAAGCTGCGCAACGAAGCGAAGGTGATCTGACCATGACCGTTCTGGTTCTGGCCGACCATGACGGGTCGGCGGTGACGCAGCCGACCCGCAGCGCTGTCGCGGCGGCGAGCAAGCTCGGCGAGGTGACGGTGCTCGTCCTCGGCCCCCGCGCCGTGGCGGAGAGCGCGGCCAAGGTCGCGGGCGTGGCGAAGGTTCTCCACACCGAGGACGCGCTCTACACCAACGGCCTGGCGGAGCCGCTGGCGGCGCTGCTGGTCTCGATGGCGGAGGGCTACTCGCACCTGCTCGCCCCGGCCTCGGCCGCCGGCAAGAACGTCATGCCGCGGCTGGCAGCGCTTCTCGACGTGCAGGTGATCTCCGACATCGCCGAGATCGTCGATGCCGACACCTTCGTGCGCCCGATCTATGCCGGCAACGCGATGGCGACGGTGAAGTCCTCCGACCCGAAGAAGGTCATCACCGTCCGCGCCGCGAGCTTCGACCCGGCCCCGGCCGAGGGCGGCAGCGCCGCCATCGAGGCCGCGCCGAAGGGCGAGGATCCGGGCCTTTCCAGCTTCCTCGGCGCCGAGATCGTCAAGTCCGAGCGGCCGGAGCTGACGGCGGCGAAGGTCGTCGTCTCCGGCGGGCGCGCCATGGGCTCGGCCGAGAATTTCCACATCATCGAGAGCGTGGCCGACAAGCTCGGCGCGGCCGTCGGCGCCTCCCGCGCCGCGGTCGACGCCGGCTACGCGCCGAACGACCACCAGGTCGGCCAGACCGGCAAGATCGTGGCGCCGGAGCTCTACATCGCCGTCGGCATCTCGGGTGCGATCCAGCACTTGGCGGGGATGAAGGACAGCAAGATCATCGTCGCCATCAACAAGGACGAGGAGGCGCCGATCTTCTCGGTGGCCGATTACGGCCTGGTCGGCGACCTGTTCAAGGTGATGCCGGAGTTCGAGTCCGAGCTGGCGAAGAAGTAGGCCATGGCGGAGGTGAAGAAGCTCGGCGTCATCGGCGCCGGGCTGATGGGCAACGGCATCGCGCATGTCGCGGCCCTCTCCGGCGTGCCCGTGGCGCTGGTCGACGTGAACCCGGCGGCGCTCGAGCGCGCGCTGGCGACCATCGGCAAGAACCTCGACCGCCAGGCCTCGAAGGGCGGCATCCCGGCCGGGGCCAAGGGTGAGGCGCTGGCGCGCATCGCCGCCGGCACCGACTATGCCGCCTTCGCCGACTGCGACCTCGTCATCGAGGCGGCGACCGAGAACGAGGAGATCAAGAAGAAGATCTTTGCGAGCGTCTGCCCGATCCTGCGGCCGGACGCGATTCTCGCCAGCAACACCTCCTCCATTCCGATCACCCGCCTCGGCGCCGCGACGGACCGGCCAGGCCGCTTCGTCGGCATGCACTTCTTCAACCCGGTGCCGATGATGAAGCTGGTGGAGGTCATCCGCGGCCTCGCCACGGAGGATGCGACGGTCGCGGCCGTCACCGCGCTCGCCGAGCGGATGGGCAAGACGGTGGTGGCAGCGGCCGACTACCCGGCCTTCGTCGTCAACCGCATCCTCTGCCCGATGCTGAACGAGGCGATCTTCGCGCTGATGGAGGGCGTGGGCGACGTGGCGGCGATCGATGCCGGCATGAAGCTCGGCGCCAACCATCCGATGGGGCCGCTCGAGCTCAGCGACTTCGTCGGGCTGGATACGCTCTACAGCGTGCTCAAGGTGCTGCATGAGGGCCTGGGCGACCCGAAGTACCGGCCCTGCCCGCTGCTCGCCAAGTATGTCGAGGCCGGCTGGCTCGGCCGCAAGTCGGGCCGCGGCTTCTACGACTACTCGACCACGCCGCCGACGCCGACGCGGTGACGGCGGAACCTTCCGCGGCTTTGCCGCGGAAGGATGCCAGGCGCTTTGGCCTGTGCCGCCCTTGGAGCCCCCACGACGCCGCGCAGCGGTGTCGTGAGGAGTTCTCAGCCGGCCTTCTTGGTGAAGTCGACCTTGTCGTTCGCGCCGGGATGCGGCGGCTCTCCGGTCGTGACGGCCTTGATGTAGCCGTAGGCATGGACCAGCGTGCTGCTCGGGCTGTCCCAGTATTCGGCGCCCTCGCACTCGACGCGGATCAGCTCGATCTTCGGATCCTCCGGCCCGGCCGGGAACCAGACGCGCAGCGGCTCGCTCCAGAGCTGCTTCTGCTTCGCCGCGTCCTTGATCACCTCGGCCATGCCGTAGATCGAGACGTAGTTCTGGCTGCTCGGGTCGGAGAAGGCGAGGAGGACGCGGCCGTCATCCCGCGTCTCGGCGGTAACCGGGCTGCCGCCGCTGGCGAAGAACCAGAGCACGCCGTCGAACTCCTTGTTCACCGCGCGCATCGGCCGGCCGCGGAAGCGGCCCTCGCTGTCCTGCGTGACCATCATGGTCACGTCGATGTCCTTGATCATCTCCCAGACCTTGCGCTTGGCCTCGGCGTCGCTGCGGGTTTCCGGCATGGTGGCCTCCGTTTCGGGGTGTCGGCAGACCAACGACCGGGGCCGCGACCGGTTGCAGGCGGCCGGGGCCCAGCCTAGCCTCGCCCGGACAGCCGAGGACAGCCCGTGAGCGACGCCACCGAGCCCACCATCATCGCCCGCCGCGAGGGTGCCGCCGGCACCCTGCTGATGAACCGGCCCAGGACGCTGAACGCGCTCGACCTCGAGATGATCCGCGGCTTCCAGTCCGCGCTCGATGCCTGGAGCGGCGATCCGGCGGTGAGGCTCGTCATCGTCGAGGGGGCGGGCGGGAAGGCCTTCTGTGCCGGCGGCGACGTGCGGCGGGTGCGCGAGCAGGCGATCGCCGGCGATGCGGCCGCCATCGAGTCCTTCTTCGCCGAGGAATATGCGGTGAACCGGGGCATCGCCACCATCGGCAAGCCCTGGGTCTCGCTGATTGACGGCGTCTGCATGGGGGGCGGCATCGGCGTCTCGGTGCATGGCAGGCCGGTGGTGGTGACGGAGGCGGCGATGCTGGCGATGCCGGAGACGGCGATCGCCCTCTTCCCCGATGTCGGCACCAGCCATGTGCTGCCGAAGCTGCCGGGCGCCGTCGGCACCTGGCTGGCGCTGACCGGCGCGCGGCTGCGCGGGGGCGATGCGGTGGCGGCGGGGCTCGCCAGCCATTTCGTCCCGAAGGCGAGGCTGCCGGCGCTGCGCGAGGCGCTGCTCGGCGGCGATGCCTCGGTGGTCGAGCGCTTCGCCGAGGCGCCGCCGGAGGCCGGCTTCGCGCCGCACCGCGCGGCGATCGACCGCTGCTTCGGGCGCGACACCATGCCCGCGATCCTCGCCGCGCTGGAGGCGGAGGGGACGGAATGGGCGGCGGAGCAGATGAAGATCCTGCGGCGGATGTCGCCGACCAGCCTCTGCGTCTCGCTCGAGCTGCTGCGGCGGGGCGCCGGGGCGACGCTCGACGAGTGCCTCTCGATGGAGCTGGCGCTCACCCGCAGCGTGGTGAACCGGCACCCGGACTTCCGCGAGGGGGTGCGCAGCGTGCTCGTCGACAAGGACGGCGCGCCGCGCTGGGAACCGGCGACGATCGAGGCGGTGGACCCCGCCGCGATCGCCGCCCTGTTCGAGGGCTGAGCCGGGCTCAGGCCACCGGGCCGATATGCCGCAGCACGGCCTCCGCCGCATGGCTGTCGCCATGCCGGATGTCGGCGCGGGCCGAGACGACCTTGTCGATGGCGCGGCCGAGATGCGCGTCGCCGGCGGCGCGGGCGTTCAGCAGCGCGGTCTCCGCCCGCTCGAGCCGGGCCTCGGCGAGTTGCGGGTGGCGGGCCCTCAGCGCCGCATCGGCCTCGTGCAGGTAGGCGCCGACCTCCTGCTTCACCGGCGGCTCGGCGGCGCTGGCAGGCGCGGCGGCGATCCAACCGGTGGCGAGCAGGGCCAGGGCCAGGGTGGTGCGGGGCAGGGTAATGCTCATGATTGCGTCCTCCATCTGGGATGCGGAGGCGTCGCCGCGGTCATGCCCGTGTCGGCGTCTCGCGGGAGGATAGTTGGTCATCCAACATGGCTGCACGTTGCACCGCGGCATGAAGCTGCGGACAGGCAACGACACGGCCTCGCGACGCGGCCTCAGCGGCCGACCAGCACCAGCACCACGCCGGAGACGACGGTGAGCGCACCGAACACCTCGGCCCGCGTCGGCTGCTCGCGCAGGTAGAAACGGCTGAAGAGCAGGGTCATCAGGATCTCCACCTGGCCGACGGCGCGCACCAGCGCCACGGGGGCGAGCGCGAAGGCCGAGAACCAGCAGGCCGAGCCGCAGGCCGAGAGGGCGCCGACCTGGGCGCTGCTCCGCCAGGTCGTGAAGACGGCGCGGAGCTGCGCCGGCTCCCTCGCCAGCAGCCAGCCGCCCTGCATGATGGTCTGCAGGATGTTGGTCGCCACCAGCGTCACCAGGGCGCGCAGGATCGCGTCCTCGCCCGGCAGGGCGAAGTTGGCGCTCTTGATCAGGACGCTGGTGAGGGCGAAGCAGAAGCCCGAGGCGAGGCCGCAGATGGCCGCCGGCTGCACGGTGGCGCGGGCGAGCTCCCGCCAGGAGGCGGCGCGGCCCGCGAGCGACAGCCAGAGCACGCCCGCGACGCCGACCGCGATGCCGCACCAGGCGATGGCCGAGATGCGCTCGCCGAGCAGGACGAGGGCGAGGATGGCGCCCTGCACCGCCTCCGTCTTCGCATAGGCGGTGCCGACGGCGAAGCCGCGATGGCCGAAGGCCATGATCAGCAGGTTGGTGCCGAGGATCTGGCCGAGCCCGCCGGCGGCGCAGAAGAGCAGAAACGTGAGGTTCAGCGGCGGGAGGCTGCCGCCGAAGGCCGCGAGGTAGAGGGCCAGCAGCAGCGCCCCCACCGGCACGCCGTAGAGGTAGCGCACCACCGCCGCGGCATTGACCGAGAGCTGGCCGCGCAGCCGCTGCTGCATGGCCGTGCGCCAGCACTGGAACAGCGCGGCGGCGAGGGTGACGGGCAGCCAGAGCGGCGAGAGGATCATTGCGGCTCAGGCTGGGGGCCGGGTCAACTCGCGTCAAGCTGCAGCCCCTCCTTGCGGATGACCTGGGCCCATTTCTCGGTCTCGCCGTTGACGAAGGCCGCGTACTGCTCGAGCGAGCCGTAGAGCGAGACGCCGCCCATCTCGCGCCAGCGGGCCTTCACCTCCTCCGTCTCGTGCCAGGCCTTCATGGCGGCGTTGAGCGCCTCGGCGATCGGGCGGGGCGTGGCGGCGGGGACGAAGATGCCGAACCAGGTGTTGACGTCGAAGGCCGCGAGCTCCGGCATCGTCTCGCGCGCGGCGGGGATGTCGGGGAGGGTGAAGTTGCGGTCGGCGCTGCTGACGGCGAGCGCGCGTACGCGGCCGGCCCTGATCTGCTGGATGCCGCTCGTCAGGTTGTCCCACATGTACTGGATGTTGCCGGCGACGAGCTCGATCGCGGCGGGGCCGGCGCCGCGGAAGGGGACGTGGATGGCCTCCGTCCCCGTCGCCTGGTTGAACCAGACGCCGGTGAGGTGCGGCGACTGGCCGACGCCGGGGGAGCCGTAGCTCAGCTTGCCGGGATTGGCCTTCAGATGGGCGACGAGCTCGGGCAGGGTGTTGGCCGGGACGGAGGGGTGGACGACCAGCACGTTGGGCCCGCGCACGGTGCCGGCGATGGGCAGCAGGCTGGTGCGGTCATAGGGCAGGCTGCGGTAGAGCGAGAGGCCGATGGCCTGCGGGCCGATATTGCCGAGCAGCAGGTTCAGCCCGTCCGGGGCGGCGCGCACGATCTCCGTCGTGCCGATGACGCCGCCGGCGCCGGAGCGGTTCTCGACCACGCAGTTCTGGCCGAAATGGCTCTGCAGGTAGGGCGCGAGGAGGCGGGCGCTGATATCGGCCGTGCCGCCGGGGGCGGCGGGGACGACGATGCGGATGGGCTGGCTCGGCCGCCATTCGCCCTGGGCCAAGGCGGGGGTGGCGAGCAGGCTGGCGAGCGCCGTGCGGCGGGTGATGCGTGGCATGGAGGTCCTCCCGGGTTTTGCCGGGGAGGATGGCGCGAAACGATTAACCGGACCAGTCATGCCGGCTCCATCCACCGGGGGATGCGGGCGCGGCCGGCGACGAAGCGGTGCATGGAATGCAGGGTGCGCCAGACCTGCCTCGGCGGGTGCCAGGGGCGCTCCAGCATCGATCGGGCGAAGCGGTCGAAAACGGGCTGGTAGATTTCGGACAAACCCGGGTCGGGCAGGAATTGGGACGGGGCGGGCAGGGCCGAGAAGAGGCGGAGGCTGCGGGCGAGGACGATGGCGTGGAGGTTGCCGCAGAGGCGGATGGCGCGGCGGAAGGCGCAGCAGATGCGATGCGCCAGGGTGGCGAGGCGCCTGGGGTGGAGGGCGAGGGCCACCAGCAGGCGGGGCCAGAGGCCGGCCTTGGCCCAGCGGCGGTAGGAGCGGGAGACGGTGTCGGGCTTGCCGTGCTCGGGCGGCAGCAGGCGCCAGGGGGCGCGGCCGCCCCGGTACTTGGTGGTGGCCCAGCGGAAGATGGCGTCGAGCCGGGCGCGGGGGGTGGCGTCCATGGGCCGGCCGCGCTCCTGCGTGCCGCAGGCCATGGCGTCGAGCAGGGGCGCCATCGCGGCCCATTCGGACATCGGTCATCGGCGCCCAGGAGCGGGCGGGGGTCAGGCGGGTGAGGGGGTCGAGGCAGATGGGGCGGAGGATGTCGTGCCTCGCCAGGAAGCCAGGGGGGAGGAGGCCGGGCGGGATGGGGTCGGGCTGGCGGCGGCGCATGGGGGAAGGGCTCCGCGGTGCAGCCGTGAACGTATTAGGAACAATGCGAAAGAGCAAGATCTCGCCGGTCAGCCTGCCGGGGTGCGGTCCTCCGCGGTGATGGCACGGAGGACGCGGCAGGGGTTGCCGGCCGCGAACATGCCGGGCGGGATGCTTCGCGTCACGACGCTGCCGGCGCCGATGACGCTGCCCGAGCCGATGGTCACGCCGGGGAGGATGAGGGCCCCGGCGCCGACCCAGACATCGGCGCCGATCTCGACCGGCTTGCCGTATTCCCGGCCCCGGCGCAGCGCGGCATCGAGCGGATGCATCGGCGTCAGGATCTGCACGCCCGGCCCGAACAGCGTGTAGTCGCCGATGCGGACCCGACAGACATCAAGGACGATGCAGTTGAAGTTGAAGAAGACGCGCTCGCCGAGCTCGATGTTGGTGCCGTAGTCGCAGAAGAAGGGCGGCTGCATCCAGACCGTGTCGCCGCCCTTCCCGAAGAGCTGGCGGCAGAGGTCGCGGCGGCGAGCCTCGTCGGCCTCGGCGGCGTTGAGCTGCTGGCACAGCTCGCGGGCGCGGATGCGGTCGGCGACGAGCCCGGGGTCGAGGGCGTCGTAGAGCTCGCCGGCGAGCATCCTCTCGCGTTCGCTGGGCATGGCAGGGTCCCTCCTGCTGGCGTGTCAGGCTTCGACCAGCCCCAGCCCGTTCAGCCCCGGCAGCAGCTCCGGCCAGCGGCGGGCCTCCGCGGATTGCAGCAGGATGCGGGCCCAGGCGACCCAGCCGGACCAGGCGATGCGCTTGTCCCAGGCGACGCCCCAGTCGGCGAGCAGGGCGAGGCCGGCATCGGCGTGGCGCGCGGCGGCCTCCCAGTCGGCGGCGGCCAGCGAGAGCTGGGCGAGGAGCAGGCGGGGCTCGGCGACGTAGGGGTTGTGGGCGGCGGCGGCCTCCAGCACCCGGCGGGTGGGGTCGGGGCTGGCGACGGGGAGGGCGCGGGTCACGGCCTGCCAGTAGAGCGTCGCGGCGGCCAGCTCGTCGGCGGGGTCGAGCCGCGCCGTGCAGCGGGCGAAGACGGGGGGCGTGGGGATGCGCCATCCGGGGGGCATCTCCGCGAGCGGCAGGGCGAGGCGGGAGAGGGTGGAGAGGGCGGTGGCCGTCGGCTTGAGCGGGCCGGGCCAGAGGGCGGCGGCCCAGTGGTCCTGCACCCGGCGCGGCTTGGAGGGGCCGGGGAAGCCGGGGAAGAGCTCGTCCTGCCAGGAATGCCACTGCTCGGCGATGTCGGCGATGGTGGCGATGGCGAAGATGGCCACGTCGCGCATGGAGAGGAGGATGGCGGGGGCCCCCTCGCGCTCGAGGACCATGCCCTCCTCGGGCAGGTCGCCCTCCTCCAGCAGGCGGCGGGTGAAGAGGGTGCGGGGCATGGTGCAGAAGAGGTGGACCAGGCGCTCCGCCTCCTCGCCCAGGGCCTGGCGGAGGGGGGCGCGGTCGGCGAAGAGCTTCAGGTCCACGTATTCGTTCGAGTAGACGCTGTGGAAGAGGCCGAGCAGGCGGATCTCGCGCGGCATGTCCCAGAGGGCGAGGGTACGGTAGAGGCCGAGCAGGTGGTCCTTGAAGGTGCCGGCCTTGTGCCAGTCCTCGCCGGCGGCGCGGGCGAAGAGCAGGTCGAGGAGCGGGGGAAGCTCCGGGTCGATCGCGGCCCAATCCTCGGCGAGGAGGGGCTTGATGAGCGGGTGCATCACGGCTCCACCCGGTAGCGGAAGTCGCAATGGCTGGCGCCGCCCATCAGCGTCTGGGTGCGGGTCAGCTTGAGCTTCGGGTCGTAGCCCTCGCAGAAGGCGCCGTCGCGGTTGCAGGAGAGGACGGCGCCGAGCTCGGCGAGGCCCATCTGGCGGTACATCTCCGAGTATCGGCAGCGGGTGACGTTGAAGCCGTAGCTGGTCTCGCTGCGGTCCGTGACCTCGATGCGCAGCGCGTCGTCGCGAGTCCAGCGCTCCTGGATGGCGATGAAGTGGTCGAGGCTCGGGCCGTCGGGGGATTCGGCGGCCATGGTGGCGGCGGCCTCCTTGGCGAGCTTGACGATGGCGCGGGAGAGGATCGCCTTGGCCTGCTCGGGGCCGAGCGCGGCGGCCATCTCCTCGTAGATGCCCTTGGCGAAGGCGGCTTCGATGCGGCGCTGTTCGAGGATGCCGATGCTGCTCATCGCGGGGGGCTCCGGTGGTTGGCAGGGGGAGGGTAGAGGGGCGGGGGCTGGACCGGAAGGCCAAGCGGGGCCAGATGCGGGGCCGGATGAGCGGCGACGGGAGCGGGACGATCATGGCACTGGACGCCGATCTACTGATCGACAGGCGGCGGCTGAAGCGGCGCCTGGCGCTGTGGCGCGGCTTCGCCCTGCTGCTGGTGCTGGGGGCTGCCCTGGCCTGGCTGGGGCGCGGGGCGGAGGTGCCGGGTCTCGGGGCCGGGCGCATCGAGCGGCTGACCGTCTCGGGCTTCATCAGCGACGACAGGAAGCTGCAGGAGGCGCTCGACAAGCTCGCCAAGGATGCGGGGGTGCGGGCGGTGATCGTCGCCATCGACAGCCCCGGCGGGACGGTGAGCGGCGGCGAGGCGCTGCATGCGGCGCTCGGCCGGCTCAGGGCGGCGAAGCCCGTCGTCGCGGTGATGCGGGGGACGGCGGCCTCGGCGGGCTACATGACGGCCGTCGCGGCGGAGCGGATCTTCGCCCGCGAGTCGACGCTGACGGGCTCGATCGGGGTGATCCTGCAGACCTTCGACACCTCGGAGCTGCTGGCGCGGCTGGGGGTCAGGGGGGAGGCGCTGGTCTCGGGGCCGCTGAAGGACCAGCCCAATCCCTTCCATCCGCTCTCGCCCGAGGGGCGGGCAGCGCTGCAGGGCGTGATCGGCGACATGTATGCGCAATTCGTCGAGAAGGTGGCGGCGGGGCGGCGCATGCCGGTCGAGCAGGTGCGGGGGCTGGCCGATGGGCGGGTCTTCACCGGGCGGCAGGCGCTGGAGGCGGGGCTGGTGGACGCGATCGGCGGCGAGGCGGAGGCCAGGGCCTGGCTGGCGGCCGAGAAGGGCGTTCCGGCCGATCTCCCCGTGCGGGACATCGATACCCGCAGCATGGGCGAGCGGCTGGTGGGGGCGAACTTCGGGGCCTTGGCGAAAATCGTGGTTTCAGAATGGCTTGGCGTTGACGGGCTCGGCCTGCTCTGGCAGCTTCCCCGCTGAGGGGCAGGATGGGGCGGCGATGACCAAGAGCGAGCTGATCGCGCATCTGGCGGCGGAGAACCCGCATCTGCGCCAGCCGGATATCGAGCTGATCGTGGCGACCATCTTCGAGGAGATCACCGAGGCGCTGACCCGGGGGGACCGGGTGGAGCTGCGCGGCTTCGGCGCCTTCTCGGCCAAGAAGCGGGACCCGCGGACGGGGCGCAACCCGCGCACCGGGGCGGCCGTTCCGGTGGAGGGCAAGGCCGTCCCCTATTTCAAGCCGGGCAAGGAGCTCCGGGAGCGGGTGAATGGCGGGCAGGTCCCGGCCGCGCCACGCCCGGCCCGCGCCGCGGCCAGTTCGTGAAGGACCCCCTCCCATGCTGCGTCTGATCCTGCTGCTGCCTGTTCTAGTGGTGCTCGTGCTCTTCGGCCTGTCGAACCGGGAGGAGGTGGAGCTGCATCTCTGGCCGCTCGACTTCACCTGGGCGGTGCCGCTCTCGACCGCGATGCTGGTCTTCGCCGCGGTGTTCTTCCTCTTCGGCGCGCTGGTGGCCTGGACGGCGGGGCTGCATTACCGGACGCGGGCGCGGCGCTCGGCGCGGGCGGCGCAGGTGCTGGAGGCGGAGCTCAACGAGTACCGCGCCGCGGCGGCGCGGCAGGTCGGGCCGGTGCCGCAGCCGGCGGGGACCAACCTCGCGCGGCTGCAGCGGCCGGCGGCCTGAGGTGCTCGCGCGTCCCCGCACGGGGGCCGAGCGCGTCATACCGGCGATCGACACCCCGGACATCCGACGGGCGGAGGCGCTGGCGCGGGCGCTGGCGCCGGGCTGCGGGGCGGTGAAGCTCGGGCTCGAGCTCTACGCCGCGCAGGGGCCGGAGGCGGTGCGGCGGGTGGCGCCGGTGGCGCCGGTCTTCCTCGACCTCAAGCTGCATGACATCCCGAATACCGTGGCCGGCGCGGTGCGCTCGCTGCTGCCCTTGCGGCCGGCGATGCTGACGCTGCATGGCGCGGGCGGGGCGGCGATGATCGGCGCGGCGCGGAAGGCCGCCGAGGCGGCGGGGGAGGCGAGGCCGATCCTGCTCGCCGTCACCGTGCTGACGAGCCTCGATGCCGGGGCGCTGGCGGAGACGGGCGTGGCCGGCGGGCCGGTGCAGCAGGTGCTGCGGCTGGCGCGGCTGGCGCTCGGGGCCGGGGCGGATGGGCTGGTCTGCTCGCCGCGCGAGGTCGGGCCGATCCGCGATGCCTTCGGCGCGGCGCCGCTGCTGGTGGTGCCGGGGGTGCGGCCGGCCGGGAGCGCCGTGGGCGACCAGGCGCGGGTGGCGACGCCGGCGGAGGCGGTGGCGGCGGGGGCCGATTGGATCGTGGTCGGGCGGCCGATCACCGGCGCCGAGGATCCGGCGGCGGCGCTGCGGGCAATCGCCGGGGAGATCGCGTGATCGAGGTGAAGATCTGCGGGGTCCGCGATGCGGCGGGCTTCGACGCGGCGGCGGAGGCGGGGGCGGCGATGGTCGGCTTCGTCTTCTACCCGCCCTCGCCGCGGGCGGTGACGCCCGGGGAGGCGGCGGCGCTCTCGGCGCGGATCGAGGGCGGGCCGGTCCGCGTCGGGCTCTTCGTCGACCCGACGGATGCGGAGATCGCGGCGGCGCTGGCGGCGGTGCCGCTCGGGCTGATCCAGCTGCATGGGGCGGAGAGCCCGGCGCGCTGCGCCGCGATCCGCGCCCGGTTCGGCGTGCCGGTGATGAAGGCGGTGGGCATCGGGAGCGAGGCGGATTTCGCGGCGCTCGAGGCCTATGCGCCGGTGGTCGACCGCTTCCTGCTGGATGCCAAGCCGCCGGCGGGGGCGGGCCTGCCGGGGGGGAATGCGGCCGCCTTCGACTGGGGGCTGACGGCGGGGCGGGTGATCCCACGGCCGTGGCTGCTGGCAGGGGGGCTCACGCCGGAGACGGTGGCGGAGGCGATCCAGCAGAGCGGGGCGGCGGGGGTCGATGTGTCCTCCGGCGTCGAGCGGGCGCGGGGGGTGAAGGATCCGGGGCGGATCAGGGACTTCGTGGGCGCGGCGCGGGATCCCCGTAGGGCATGAGGCGGGCGGTGCTCGCCCTCGCGGCGCTGCTGCTGTGCAGCGGGGCTGCGCCGGCGGCCGAGCGGCGCTGCGGCTGGCTGCTGAACCCCACCCCGGCGAACTGGTCGCTCCGCGACCGCGACGGGGAGTGGCTGCTCTCCTCCCAGGGCGGCTACGAGGCGGCGGGCATGGAGGCGATGCCGGACATGAGCGGGGCGGGCTGGGTCGTCACCAACGGCGCCTCCCACGGGCATGGCTGCGCCTGCCTGACCGTCGAGGCGGACCCGAAGGCGCGGCGCGTCCTCCGGCTGCTCGCGGCCCAGCCCCTGCCGCTGGCGCGGTGCCGGGCCGACCGGAGCCTGCCGCCGCCCTGACCACGCCCTGACCACGCCCTTCTTTCCCCTCTCGTCCTGCTGCTCTATGACGGCGGCCGGACAAGGGGAAAGCCAGTGAACAAGCCGCTGCCGAACAGCTTCCGCCAGGGCCCGGACATGCAGGGCCGCTTCGGCCAATTCGGCGGGCGCTTCGTCGCCGAGACGCTGATGCCGCTGATCCTCGAGGTCGAGCAGGCCTATGAGGCGGCGAAGCGCGACCCCACCTTCGATGCCGAATGGCGCAGGCTGCTGACCCATTACGTCGGGCGGCCGAGCCCGCTCTGGTTCGCGGAGCGGCTGACGCGGCACCTCGGCGGGGCGAAGGTCTACTTCAAGCGCGACGAGCTGAACCATACCGGCGCGCACAAGATCAACGCCGTGCTCGGGCAGATCCTGCTGGCCAAGCGCATGGGCAAGACGCGCATCATCGCCGAGACCGGGGCGGGGCAGCATGGCGTGGCGACGGCCACCGTCTGCGCGCTGTTCGACCTGCCCTGCACCGTCTTCATGGGTGCGACCGACGTGGAGCGGCAGCAGCCGAACGTCTTCCGGATGAAGCTGCTCGGCGCCGAGGTGATGCCGGTGACGAGCGGGGCGGCGACGCTCAAGGATGCGATGAACGAGGCGCTGCGCTACTGGGTCGCCAATGTCGAGGACACCTACTACTGCATCGGCACCGTCGCCGGGCCGCACCCCTATCCGGTGATGGTGCGGGACTTCCAGAGCGTCATCGGCGAGGAGGCGAAGCAGCAGATGATGGCGGCCGAGGGCAGGCTGCCGGATGCGCTGGTGGCGGCGATCGGCGGCGGGTCGAACGCGATGGGGCTGTTCTATCCCTTCCTCGACGATGCCTCCGTCAGGATGTACGGCGTGGAGGCGGCGGGGCATGGCGTGGAGACGGCGCAGCATGCCGCCTCGCTGACCAAGGGGCGGCCGGGCGTGCTGCACGGCAACCGCACCTACCTGCTGCAGGATGCGCATGGGCAGATCACCGAGGCGCATTCGATCAGCGCCGGGCTCGACTATCCGGGCGTCGGGCCGGAGCATTCCTGGCTGCACGAGCTCGGCCGCGTGCAGTATGTGAGCGCGACCGATGACGAGGCTCTGGCCGCCTTCCAGCTCTGCTCGAAGCTCGAGGGCATCATCCCGGCGCTGGAGCCGGCGCATGCGCTGGCGCATGTGGTCCGCATGGCGCCGCAGCTCCCCCGGGACGAGATCGTGCTGATGAATCTCTGCGGGCGCGGGGACAAGGACATCTTCACCGTGGCGCGGCATCTGGGAGTGGAGATGTGAGCCGGATCGCTGCGAAGTTCGCTGCGCTGAAGGCGGAGGGGCGCAAGGCGCTCGTCACCTACCTGCAGGGCTTCGACCCGGACCGGGAGACCTCGCTGGCGCTGCTGCGCGGGCTGCCGGGGGCGGGGGCCGACCTGTTGGAGCTCGGCGTGCCCTTCACCGACCCGATGGCGGACGGGCCCTCCATCCAGCGCGCGGCGCAGCGGGCGCTGAAGGCGGGGGCGACGCTGCACGGCGTGCTCGATCTGGTGCGGGACTTTCGCCGCGGCGACGACGCGACGCCGATCGTCCTCATGGGCTACTACAACCCGATCCTCGCCTATGGCGTCGACGGCTTCTGCACGGATGCGGCCGCGGCCGGCGTCGACGGGCTGATCCTCGTCGACCTGCCGCCGGAGGAGGCGGGGGAGATCGAGCCGCAGGCCCGCGCGGCAGGCATCGACCTGATCCGGCTGGTGGCGCCGACGACCGACGATGCGCGGCTGCCGCGCGTGCTCGCGGCGACCAGCGGCTTCGTCTACTACGTCTCGATCACCGGCATCACCGGCACGCGCAGCGCGACGGCGGCCTCGCTGGAGGAGGCGGTCCCGCGCATCCGCCGGCATACCGACCTGCCGATCGCCATCGGCTTCGGCATCCGCACGCCGCAGCAGGCGGGCGAGGCGGCGCGGCTGGCCGACGGGGCGGTGGTCGGCACGGCGCTCGTCGACACGCTGGCGGCCTCGCTCGACGAGGACGGCGGGGCAAGGCCCGAGACGGTGGGGCTGGTGCTGGAGCAGGTGCGGGCGCTGGCGGGGGCGGTGCAGGCCGGATGAACTGGATCAGCGAATGGGCGCTGCCCAAGATCAAGACGCTGTTCGGCGCGCCGCGGGAGGTGCCGGAGAATCTCTGGCACAAATGCCCGGTCTGCGAGCAGATGATCTTCCACCGCGACCTCGAGCGGAACCTGCATGTCTGCACCCATTGCGGGCACCACATGCGGGTCGGGGCGCGGGTGCGGCTGGACTACACGCTGGATGCCGGGTGGTCGCGGATCGAACTGCCGAAGGCGCCGCAGGACCCGCTGCGGTTCCGCGACCAGCGGCGCTACGTGGAGCGGCTGCGGGAGGCGCAGGCCAAGGCCGGGCAGGAGGATGCGGTCGTCGTCGCGCATGGGACGCTCGACGGCAACCGCGTGGTCGCGGCCGCCTTCGAGTTCAGCTTCATGGGCGGGTCGATGGGCGCGGGCGTGGGCGAGGCACTGGTGACGGCGGCGCGGCTCGCGGTGCTGCAGGATGCGCCGCTGATCGTCTTCACCGCCTCGGGCGGGGCGCGGATGCAGGAGGGCGCGATCAGCCTGATGCAGATGCCGCGCACCGTCATCGCCACGCGCATGGTGAAGGAGGCGGGGCTGCCCTTCATCACCGTGCTCTGCGACCCGACCACGGGCGGCGTGACGGCGAGCTTCGCCATGCTGGGCGACGTGCAGATCGCCGAGCCCGGGGCGATGATCGGCTTCGCCGGCGCCCGCGTCATCGAGCAGACGGTGCGGGAGAAGCTGCCGGAGGGGTTCCAGCGGGCGGAGTACCTGCTGCAGCACGGCATCCTCGACATGGTGGTGCCGCGGGGCGAGATGCGGGCGACGCTGGCGCGGCTGATCGGCCTGCTGCGGACGCCGGAGCGGGTGGAGGCGCCGCCGCCAGCGGATGAGGCGGCCGAGCCGGTCCCGGCGCTGCCCGCGCCGGAGGGGCCGGCCGTCCCGGCGTGAGGGGGCGGGCGTGAGGCGGAGCGAGGCCATCCTCGAGCGGCTGCATGCGCTGCATCCGGTGGCGATCGACCTGAGCCTCGGGCGGCTCGAGGCGCTGCTCGGGAAGCTCGGGCATCCGGAGCGGCGGCTGCCGCCCGTGGTGCATGTCGCGGGGACCAACGGCAAGGGCTCGACCTGCGCCTTCCTCCGCGCCATCGGCGAGGCGGCGGGGCAGCGGGTGCATGTCTTCACCTCGCCGCACCTCGTGCATTTCAACGAGCGGATCCGGCTGGCGGGCGCGCTGGTCGGGGAGGAGGCGCTGGGGGCGGCGCTCGCGGAGGTGGAGGCGGTGAATGCCGGGGCGGCGATCACCGTCTTCGAGGTCATCACCGCCGTCGCCTTCCTGCTGTTCAGCCGCGTGCCGGCCGACCTGCTGGTGCTGGAGGTGGGGCTCGGCGGGCGGTTCGACGCGACCAACCTGATCCCGCCCCCGCGGGTGGCGGCGATCACCTCCATCTCCATGGACCACATGGAGTTCCTCGGCGACAGCCTGGAGAAGATCGCCTTCGAGAAGGCGGGGATCATCAAGCCGGGCGTGCCCTGCGTGACGGGGGCGCAGGAGCCGGTGGCGCTCGGCGTGCTGGAGCGCGTGGCGGCGGAGGCGGGGGCGCCGCTGCTCGCCCGAGGGCAGGGGTGGAGCGTCGAGCGGCATGCGGGCGGGCTGCGCTATGCCGATGCGGCGGGGGTGGTGGAGCTGCCGCCGCCGGGGCTGCTCGGGGCGCATCAGGCGGACAATGCGGGGATTGCCGTCGCGGCACTCCGGGCCTGGGGGCCGGGCTGGCTCGGCGAGGGGGCGCTGGCGTCGGGCGTCGCCCGGGTGAAGTGGCCGGGGCGGATGCAGCGCCTCGGCGGGCGACTTGCCGCGATGCTGCCCGAGGGGTGGGAGCTCTGGCTGGATGGCGGGCACAATGCGGGGGGCGGGCTCGCCATCGCCGAGCAGGCGCGGGCCTGGGGGGACCGGCCGCTGCATCTCCTGGTCGGGATGAAGGGGACGAAGGTCGTCGAGGATTTCCTGCGGCCGCTGCTGCCGTTGGCCGGGAGCCTCTGGGCGGTGGCGGAGCCGGGGCAGCACCTGGCGACGCCGGTCGAGCGCATCGTCGCGGCGAGCGGGGGCGTGGCGCGGCCGGGGCCGACGGTGGAGGCGGCGCTGGCCGCCCTGCCGCGGGAGGGCGGGCCGGCGCGGGTGCTGGTCTGCGGGAGCCTCTACCTCGCCGGCGAGGTGCTGAAGCTGGACGGCAGCCCGTAGGGGCAGGCGGCGGTGTGTCCGGCGGCATTCCTGGGGGCTGCCGCAATACCAAGTCCGGGAGGTGCGGAATTGCTGTAACCCACGGCCCCGCCTGCGCGTTACCATCGCATGATTCTGCGAAGCCCGGAGAACGGCGCCCGCCTTCTCATCTCCCAGCCCTCCCATGCCCTGCTCTCCGGCCAGATGATGGCCGCCTGGGGTGCCCCCGGCTTTGCGTGGCCGGACCCGGCGCCCGAGGTCATCCTTGCCGCCGAGCAGCACGACATCGCCTGGCTGTCCTGGGAGACGGCCCCGACCCTCGACCAGGAGACGGGGCTGCCCCACCCCTTCATTAGGCTCGGCCCGGCGGTCCATGCGCCCATGTGGGCGCGCGGCGTGGAGCTGGCCCGCGCCGCCTACGGCCTCTGGCCTGCCCTGCTCATCTCCCTGCACGGCACGCGGGTCTATACGGAGTACATGGACCCGGAGAGCCTGCCGCCGGAGGACCGTGCCGCGATCGAGCGCAACGCTGCCAAGGAAAGCGCATTGCAGGCGGACTGGACCGCCAGGCTCGGCGCGCCGGCCGAGCAGGTCGAGCGGAACTCCGCCCTCGTCGCGGTGACCGATGCCCTTTCGCTGGCCCTCTGCTTCGCCGATCCGGACAAGGCCGGGGAGGCGCCGATGGAGGATGGCAGCACCCGCCCGATGAAGCTCGTGCGGCAGGGAGCGTCGCGCTGGTCGCTGGACCCATGGCCCTTCCGCGACAGCACGCTGACGGTGCAGTGCGAGGTGATCCGGCTGCCGGTCGAAACCCGCTGGACCGACGAGGAGGCGATGCGCCGCGACCTCCGCGACGCGACCTGGAGCAGGCTGGCCGAGACCTTGGTCCCGGCCTGACGGATCGGCTGGCTGGCGTGACCATCGGCCTGGTGGCCGCCAAGGGATCGGGGCCTGGGGCGTTCATCAGGGCCTGCGGCCATCGCTCCGATGGCCTGTTAGAGGCTGTTAAGCAATTTTATTGCGTGCTGGTGGCTGTTGGCAGCAGCGCATAG